>JAIYDT010000010.1 GCA_027487355.1 Verrucomicrobiaceae bacterium | reverse complement strand
GGCAAAAGTCTGCCCAGCAAGAAGCACGAGGATGAGCAACGATCGAAGCACGGATGGAAGATAGAGCCCCGAGGAGATAGAAGGCTAGGCCGTTTTTCAGAGAAACAACTATTGGTCAGCGCATTTGCCTTGCGCGCCTCAGGCTGCGAGGTCGGTGCCGGTATGATCAACAAGTGCTTCCGGGTCGTTGCTGGTGAAATTGTGGCCGTTGCCCAGAGAGCCAGCATACGTTCTTCCTTTTGTATGTCCCCTTGAACTCCCAACTTTTAGAGATAAAGCAGGCGGCGAATTCCCACAACTTGCCAAGTTGTGAGTGGTCACCATGTCACCACCGGCCCCATCTTTACCACTTCAAGATCCCCGCCCTTCACCTTCCGGATCGGCAACAATTCATCATGCACCCAGCGCTCGTCAGGCGCACCACTGATGAACCAGTCGCCGCCGTTGTCCGCCAGAATCAGGCCGTGGGTCTTGAGGCCTTCGAGGATCACTTTGGCCGCTCCGGTGAACTTCGAGGTGTCGAAACTGGCCTTCAACCGCACGCGCATGCCCATCGGCGGCAGGTTCTCGTCCTTGTGCGGACTGGCGAAGTGCGTGGCAGGCGGCACATAGGCGTGGCGGCTCCTTTTCACGGTGAAGCGCAGGGCGTGTGCGAGCTTCTTCGCGACGCAGATTTCGTCGTAGCGGGCGAGGCCAGGCAAGACCGGCAAACCGGCCGCATCGGCGCTCGTCCAGCCGGCGGGCCGTGGCTTGGGGTTCTTCAAATCGAAGACGGCCCCGCTGCTGGCTTTCCAGGACTTGCCGCCGTCGATGGGGAAGCAATGAAAGAGTTCATAGAGCTTCCAGTTGTCCTTATCGAGCACCAGCACATGCCGGTCGCCATCACCTTGCGGTCCGCCCTCGATCCAGACATTCGGAGGGATCGGATACGGACCGGGATCGCTTTCGTCTGCGTAGTGGAACGTGACAGGCACCTTCGGCTGCACGCCGCTGACGACATGATAGGGAATGCCGCCGGGCTGGCCCTTCCAGACCAGGCCGAAGTCCTCGTGCAGTCCCTTGTCCGCGCCGATGCTGGCGATGATGGCATCGCTGAGCGGATCGACCTCGTCCTTGGAAACATCGCGATTCCATTCATCATTCGCGGGCATGAGCAAAGTGCCGCCGAGATCGGCATTGGGTCCGGTGGGAAGCTGCGGATGCTGGGCGAAGGCCCCGACGGTGCAGGCGAGGACGAGCAGGACTGTGGTTTTCATGTTGAGTGAAGATAAGATGGCAACATTGAAGTTTGGGTTACGTGGTTGACCGTGAGAATCAGTCGGCAGCACCCAGTTGGCATCGGTCTGGCCGAAAGGCGCGTCAGCGGCCGGGTTGAACCGTATTCATGAGTCGCGTTGTCGGAAGGTTGGCTGACTCGCCATCCTATCACACGCCGCAACCCAAGCGCGAAAGGGTTCAGGTGTCACGTTCCAACCTGCCGCAACCAGTTCGACTTCCACGAACGGCCTTGATCATGGTCGTTGATTGCATAAGGGAGCACCTTTTACCTTTGATGCTTCCGCCTCTCGCCCGAGAGGGTTGCAATTCGACACCTGACCCTGTTACTGACTCTTTCAGTTTCTCGCCCAATCCGACATAGCGCCGTAAAAAGCCGCTTGTTTCCGCAACATACCGTGCGGTAAAGACCACTTCGTCAATCAACTAGGCAAGATCAAAAATTTCATGGATTCCTCCAGCATGCACGACAAGAACGAGAACAGGACAGCCAATAGAATTCTTCTGGTGAGAGGTCAGGGGATCGGCCCGGAGTGCGTTGAGGCCACCCGGAAAGTGTTGGCGGCAACCGGAGTCGCCATCCACTATCTCGAAGGCAGCCTGGGCTATCCGGACGCCAAGGAATTGTTTCCCTTGCTACAAGCTCACGCTCCGGAGGTGTATGCGGGTCAGTTCGGAACCGAAGACCCGTCCGACGTCGCCGCTCGACTCGAATCAGAGGCCCGGGACGAGGCCAAGGCAGGGGGCAACATCAATGATTTTTACAAGAAGCTGTTGTCGAAGCTGAAGCCGGAAGTCGTGAAAGCCGTCAAGGCCATGGTTACAGGCCTGGAGAAACAAACCCTGCTGGATGCCGCCAGCGCATCGGCGGTGCTCAAAGGCGCTTTACGGACGCTGGATGAAGGGGAGGAACCGAGCCGCAACGTGACCATCCGCAAGGCGTTCGAGCAATACGCCAACATCCGCCGCTGCGTGACACTCGATCCCATCGCTCCCGGCATGAGAGGCGCCGACATCCTTTTCGTCCGGGAAAACGTCGAGGATTTGTATGCATCGATCGAGCACCGCCTGGCGCGCAACTATCCACAGGCGCTCCGCCACCAGACACCGGAAGGCTGCGAATTGATTTGCCGGGCCGCGTTTGAGGCAGCCATGCGCGACGGACGGAAAAAAGTCACCGCCTTGGAAAAACCCAACATCCTGAAAATCACCGGCGGTCTGTTCAAGGAAAGCTTCCTGAAAGTCGCCAAGGATTACAGCCCGGAGAAACTGGGCCCCCGCGGCATTGAGGCCAACTTCATGATCATCGACGACGGCCTGGCGGCCATCGCCGCGACACCGGAGAAGTTTGACGTCGTTGTCACCACCAACATGTTCGGCGACATCGGATCCGATATCGCAGCCAAGGTGACCGGCGGAGTCGGTTTGGTGAGTTCCAACAACACCAACCCCAACAATCCCGAGGCGGTTTCCATGTTTGAAACCATGGGCGGCACGGCGGATGACATTGCGGGACAAAACAAGGCGAATCCGGTGGCGTTGATCGATGCGGCCGCAGAGATGCTACTGCATATCGGCGGTAAGGATAACATCATCGCCGCCGAGTTGATCAAAACCTCCATTCTCGAAGTGCTGGCGGAGGGCTGGTCGGTCGGCGACATCAGACAAGGCCCCTACCAGGAGGCTCGGGGAAAAGAAAAACTCGGCACCCAGGAATTTGCCGAGAAGATTGCCACGACCATCACTGGGCTAAGGGAAGTCAAAGCGACCCATCTCCACAAAACCATCAAGGAGATTGCGCTTGAACGTGCCGATGCCGAGGTGAAGGCCTTGTTTGAGCGGGTTCTGCGTTCCTACGAGCAGTACGCCCAGGACATGGAACCCGGCAGCTCCAATTGGATCGATCATCTCCGGCGCAATACTCCGCCCAATCCCGTCCGCTCCCAATCCAAAATCATCGGATTCGACATGTTCGTGGATGATTCCGGGGTAAAGCCCCGCTTCACAAGCGATGGCTCGATTGATGCAGCCGGATCGGAAATCGACCCTGCGGTGGAGGCCACCTTTGCAAAGGCTTCGGGTATCAACGTGAAATCACTTTTCAACGAAGGCAAGGCGGGCAGCCTACAATCCATTCGCAGCTTCGGCCAATATGCCGCGAGAACCCTCAGGGCCTATCTGAACGCGCACCCCGGGACAGCCGGGTCGAGTTTGGCACAGGTGCTTTCTGATATCTCTCTCCACGGGGATTTTTCCGCCCGCTTCAGCGACCGATTGACCCAGGCAAACTTTCGCGATGCCGTGGTGGAATTGGAAAATTTTGACCGGGAAAGCATCAAGCTGGTGCAGTCATTCTATCTCGTCCGCGCCGGTGAACTGGCCCCGATCCTCGCGTCCCATGGATTCAAGCTCGCGCGCATCACCAGCCGGGGAACGGAGATTTACCCGACCATGTGCGACTTTGAGAAACGCGACGTAGATCGTTTCCGCGCGGAGATTGATCCCGCAG
This sequence comes from Verrucomicrobiaceae bacterium, assembly GCA_027487355.1. Taxonomy (GTDB): domain Bacteria; phylum Verrucomicrobiota; class Verrucomicrobiia; order Verrucomicrobiales; family Akkermansiaceae; genus Luteolibacter. Next base: position 2,110 of record JAIYDT010000010.1, on the reverse strand, counting down.
GCAAGCTCGCCCACGAGGGCTGCAACCACTCGTTGGTGCTGGCGGAGGTCACTGCCGCACTGGCAGACATCGCGGGCAAAGGGTGGATCGTTTCCGAAACCATGTTGAACCGCAGCTTCACCGATGGCGAAGGCACGAACCAAGGCCGTGAAATTGCGGGAGTCTCCGTGCCCTACGCCAAAGGTCTGGGAACGGATTACAGCGAGTGACGTTTAGGCCACCCCTTCCCCCTCATGCCTCGCTCTGAAAGGCAACGAGTACTGTCCTACCTTGGGAGGAAGGTTGCGCTCGCGACGAAGCATGGGAAAGACCGCGTGATTGCCAGGCCCATGCTTCATGCAACGGGTCTGGAAATCGTGCTGCCTGCGGGTCTCGACACGGATGTGCTGGGAACATTCACCGGGGAAGTGCGCCGGGAGGGAAAGCCGCTGGATGTTTGTCTGCAGAAAGTACGCCTGGGCATGGCGGCGACCGGACTGCCTCTCGGACTGGCCAATGAGGGCAGTTTCGGGCCGCATCCTTTCGTGCCATTCCTGCCTTCGAACCTGGAGATCATGGCGTTCATCGATGACGAGCGCGGTTTCTCCATACACGAGATGTTGTTTTCCGAGAAAACGAATTATGCGCAGCGCGAAATCTGCGCAGTTGAGGAACTCGAAGATTGGTTGGAGTCGGTGCGTTTCCCCTCGCACGGGCTGATCGTGCGCCCGAAGTCCGAACAACCTGGGATCCGCGTGGAAAAGGGCATCGTCACCACCGACCGTCTGCGTGCCGCAGTCGAGAGAGCCATTTCGTGCTCGGAGGAGGCGACTGCGCTGGTTGAGACGGATATGCGGGCACATTTCAATCCGACCCGAATGAGGCTCATTCGGCGGCTTGCATTCAAGCTGGCGCGTCGGCTGGCGACTCCGTGCCCCTCCTGCACAGCACCAGGCTGGGGGATGACCAGCCAGTCCACCGGACTGCCGTGCGAGGAATGTGAAACACCCACGGAGATGATTCTTTCGGAGATCTTCACTTGCACCACCTGCGCCCATCGCGAAGAACGCCCACGCTTCGATGGCCTGCGCGAGGCACCGGCAGGTCGTTGCCCCTGCTGCAATCCGTGAACGCGCACAGCCGTTTTTCTTTCGGAGAATCCGGTATTCGAGAGCGGAAGGAGAGTCGAGTGTGCCCTGTGATGATTCCGTAAGTGCCTTGATCCGTTCCAAAATGGGTTATCCATGGTTGGTTTAATGCCGTAGCCAAATGCTATGCCGAAGAATCAACAAACATCGGCCTGATCCCATTTCCGACCCTCCACGAAACTCTGGGTTCGCTGGTTTCAGGGTGAAGGCGTTCCGGCTTCGCCTAGAAGGGAAAGCTTTGTTTTTGGTACTGTTGATAGTGATGTGCCGGTGCGGGGATCGAGTATTTGGGGCAATGAGGTCATCTCACGCCTCAAGTTCTTTAACTTTCTTCTTTGGACGTAAATCCCACTCTCGCTATCATAATGCATCCCCCCGAACAAAAACGAGTTCCCCACCGCGCTGCCGGATATGGCGTTGCCCGAGCCATTGAAAGAGGCCGGTTCGCCATAGTCGGCGTAGTCGTAGCGCTCGGCCACGGTGGCGTTGTCCAGCGTCAAGGCCACCGGGCTGCCATCGGCATCGGTCGCCGGCCAGTAGTTGGTGCCGTTGCGCTTCGTTGTAACGATGCGGCTGCCAACTGCATATGCGCAGCCAACTCTACGGCTGGAGTCCCAGATCACTTGGGTGTAGTGGCCACAGGTTCCGCCGTGGGTGAAGGATGCCGTGACGTTGCCGCCGCCATCCCGTTCTTCAATCACCTCGTCACCATCATAAACATATCGGGTGGTGTTGGAGGTGGCTCCGGATATGGTGCCCTTCAGGATGCGTCTGCCCAAGGCGTCGTAGCCATAGACGGCGATGGGGGCGCCGGTTGAGCCACTATTGATCGCCACGAGGCGGTTGGCATAATCGTAGCTGAATGTTCGCAGTGTGGTGGCTCCTGAGGTTTCCGAAATACGATTCCCGTTTTTATCATAACTGAAGTTGCCGACGGGGGTGGTGGTGTATTGATTCACCTGATGATCCGCGGGCTCGGGCAG
>JAIYDT010000389.1 GCA_027487355.1 Verrucomicrobiaceae bacterium | reverse complement strand
GGGGCGATGTGTTTCCAGCGGAAGTCCAACTCGCGGGAGATGTCCTTGCGGGAGGCCGGAATGGCCTGGGCAAGGAGGGCCTTCTCGGCGGCGTTGAGTTGTGAGAAGGCATAGGGGCGAAGATAAGGATTGAGGTCGCGCTTGAGGAGGTAGTCATCGATGAACTTCGGCTCCGGCTTCGCGGCAAGGACGGGTTTCACATGGGCATCGAAGAAAATGGGATCCTTGCGGGAAAGGAAGAGATGCAGCTCGTGGCAGTGGTGCTCGGCGAGCAGGATGAGCTTCTGCTTTTCATCGAGAGTGGGCCAGGTGTTGAGGAAGTTGAAGGTGCGGAGGCGGTCGTCGCCGGTGGTGGCGAGCAGGAACTGGTGGGCTTCCGCAAGTGTGGTGAAAGCACGCCAGTCGGCATCAAGGAGGTTCTCAATCTTCGCCTCGGCCCCGGCCGCGAGGGTGGCGGCGAAGCGGGTGGCGATGTGATGCGCCTTCGGATCAAGCGGGCGGGCGATGCGGCGGTCGCGCAGGGGAGTTTCCGAAGGAGCGAGCGGCAGATAGGTTTTGTCCGATGCCTCGGTGTCGGCGGCGATGATCTCGACGAACTGCGCGCCGAGGAAATTGGCAACAGGAACGCTGACGGTGCCGTCGGCAGTGGGGGTTAGATTGAATGAGACGGCGGCAGGAACTTGCAGGAAGTCGATGACGCTGGGATGGCTGAAACTGGAGTCACGCCCTTTGCGTTTGCTCCCTGCCGTGGGTCGACTGGCCCCTCCGCTGCCCAGTCCCTGTCCAGTGGCTCCATCCCCCTGGTCCCTGCCCTTCTGGTTCTCCTGATCGACATCCTCCGCTGTCCAACGATTGAGAAGAAGGCCGGGGCGCGGGAGCATGGAGCCCGGGAAAGTCTTGGCGTTGCGGCGGTCCAGGATGTAGCGCATCTCGTCACTGAGGCGACGCTCGGTGAGGAATCTCGAGGGACGAATGGCACGGGTTAGATCGTCGGGTAAACCCAGCGCGAAGGGATAGGGCGCATCACCCGCATCCCAGCCTCTGATCTGATAGCGCTTCGCGATGAGGGTGACCCGGGTCTCCGGCGTGGCATCAGCGATCCGGACGGCGAGGGTTTCCCCTTCGACTTTCGCGGAGGCAATGGTCGGCGTGGCGGGTGCGGTGAGGGGAAGAATGCGGTCGGAGGTGACGAGGAGGTCGCCGCGCACGCTGTCCGCCGGGAGGACGGTGATGCGGGCCTGAATGACCGAATCCTGGAGAAGATCATAATCGCCGGGAGCGAGGCCGCTGATGACGATCTGCCTGTCCGTGAACTTGAGGCGGGAATAGAGATCCTGGGTGACGATTCCCTCCTGGATCTCGGTGTCGAGGACTTGACGGAACTGAATTCGCGAGGGATCCGGCTTTTCCAATGGACGAAGCAAGGGAATGCGAAGCTCGCGGTCGGCCGGGATGTTGTAGCGGGAGGGAATGGCAAGCTTCCGGGCGGGAGGAATGTAGGAGGTGTCCTCGATGTCGGAAGAAGAGGCTGTTAGAGAGGCGATGCCTTCGAGTTTCCCGAGTTCGATCGTGCCGGAGGCATCCGTGCGGAGATAAGTGGTGATCGGCTTTTGATATAGCTTGTGCCCGAGGTTCAGGGTGATGGGACGATCGGGAAGAGGCTCGCCGTTCCGGCCGCGCAGGGAAAGTCGGTGGCCAGTGCTGGTCGGAGAGAAAAGCGCGGTGGCGATGCGGGAGGACTGGAGCGCGCCATTGAGCTGATAGGTCTCGGTGGCGGTGAGGGTTTTCTTTTCCCCGGTGGTGGGCAAGGTGACCGTGCCGGAGAGGGTGAGGGTCAGCGAGAGCAGATCGGCGGGAATGAGGATGGGGATGTCGTTGGTGGCGGCGAGGGCAAGCGGATCGGCGAGGCTGCGCTCGGTGGTGACGCCGCCAAGGAGTCGCGCCTTGAGGACGAGCGTCGGATTCTCCAGTTTTTCGAGTGGAGCCGGCTGCCCGTGATTGGTGAGACGGGTGCGGAGATGAAGCGTGGTCTTGAGATCGGCAAGGAGCTGCTCGCGGTCGAGGAGGAAGGAGCTTTCGAGTTCAAACGAATCGCCGCGGTCCTCGAGGGCGATGTTCGTAACCAGGTTTCCAGCCGTGAGGGTGCCTTCCGTGACGGGTTGGTTCGGGGCATTCGGGACGGTGAGCGAGCCCTCCTTGGAGGTGAAGGTCTCGTCGCCGAGGGTGAGGGTGAAATTGGCGACCGGCTTTGCTTTCTCATCGAAAAGCCGGACGATCTGTCCGGCGGGTGTTCGGCTGAGATAAGGGGTGAGGTTGCCCTTTCGAATCAGGGCGCGGGCGGAGATGCGATCCGAGACGAACTCGACGATCCAGGTGCCGGCTCCGGAGAGTTCGGGGAGGTCGAGGGTTTCCCGATGAAGGACGAGGGGTGCCTGCGGGAACGTGACGCTGCGGATGTGGTGCGGGACGAGGCCGTCCAGCTCGAGCAAGGTCCCTGCGGAGTTGCCCTCCTTCGCGTCGATCGCAAAGATGCGGATGAGGAGCGATGGGGTATTCTTGAGATCGAGCGGAAGCGAAACCTTCTCGTCCGCGCTGAAGATTTCATGAACCGACGGAGCGAAGGAGATGCGGATTTCCTCACGGAGGGATTTGTAGGCGTCAGGCGTCAAGGCGGCGGCCCAGAGAGCTGGATCGGCGCCGGCGAGGAGGCGGGCCTGCGCGTGCAGGACGGCGAGGCGCTTTTCCTGAATGAAGGGAATGAATGGCTTCTGCGCGGTGTCGGAGTCCTTCAGGAAATGAAAGAGATAGGACTCGATGAGCGGAGAGTCATCGCCGGGCACGTTGTCGGGACAGAGGGTGATTTTCGAGGAATCGCTGTCCGGAGCGGGATAGTGGTCCGACTCCTTGGTCGGGACGATGATCGGATGCGATTGACGAGGCAGGACGAGATAGGCGAGCAGGTCGTCGAGGGGATGGTTGCCGATGATTTCCTGCAATCGGAGGTGCTGGTAGAGGATGTGGGCCTTGAGGCTGTTCTGCGTGGGCGGAAGGGTGAGGACGTGGTCCTTGCAGGCAGCCAGAAAGGCGGCGTGTGCCTCCGGGTGGCGATCCAGTTGAGCCGGGTAGGCGGGGGTCAGTTTTGTTAGATAGGCCTTGTTGAATGCGGTGTTGGAAAGCAGGGCCGGAGTAGATTTCTTCAGCTCATCGAGCTGGGAAAGCGAGAGACTGGAGTAGTCGATCCTGTCGGCATCGATGGGCGGCTTGAGGGCGAGGGCCTTGCCGAGAAGTTCGGTAAAGCGCGGATGATGGTTGCACCTGGCGTGCTCCGCGAACCAGCGGATGCGCTCGGGGGAGAAGGTCGGGAGCGAGTCGAGTTCAGTGAAGAGGAGTGTGGGCGAGTAGAAGATATAGGGCTCTCGGGGGTTCGCTTGCTCATTGATCTTCTGGAAGGCTGCGGGGGAAATCAGCGCGGGATCGAGGGCGGTCGGGAGCGCCTTGTTGGCGGCGGCGGAGTCCGGCTTGGTGGCGTCGAACTTCAGATCGAGCACTC
>JAIYDT010000576.1 GCA_027487355.1 Verrucomicrobiaceae bacterium | reverse complement strand
TGGAGGAGCTGTATGCCGAGGACGAGCTGGTGTATTTCGACGGCATCGACGATCTAACAGAAAAGATCCGCCACTACGCCACGCATCCGGAGCAGCGCATCGCAATCGCGAAAAAAGGCTGGGAGCGAAACCACCGCGACTACAACGGCACGGAGGTCGCGCGCTTCATCACCTCCCTGACGATGCGGGCGGAGGAATGGAAACGGGCTCCGTGGGCCGGGAATGCATATCTGAAATGATTACTCAGGGATCGAAATCATCTCCCCCTTTTTCGGAACTGGATAACCACGTTGTGCCGCCAGAACAGGATCTTCACCCTGATGCCCGAGAACAAGAATTCCTTCTTTCCTGAGCGGTTCACGCGCATCACGAGCCCGCTTCATCGAATCTTTTTGCTGTGCCACTGTTTCAATGGCGACACGGGGGATGATGCGGCCCTGTACCAACCGAAAGAGTTCGTTGATTCTTGCTTGCCCGCTTCTCCGATGACTGAATATTTTCTCTCGAACCTCTCCGTCCAAGCTGGCTAAAAAGTTGATAGGCAGCTGCCCCGCTTCGATCAACCAGTAAATCGACTTTTTCCCATCGGCACTGAGCGAGCTCTTTTTGTCTCGGTTAACTCCAGTCCTCAAGAGAGACGAGTCAGCCCGAACAATCCCGATCCAAAACTTCGAGCATTTATCTGCCAATAAATCGACGCTTCAGATCGTTCTTTCCTACACGGATTGGAATCGACTAGCGTAACAACGACTGAAAAGGGGTCAACCGTTCTCTGCCCTAAATCCGGTCTCGGAAAGTCTTCCCGACTTCTCCGATCACTGGCGCTTTGGAGGCGGTAAACAAGGCATCAGAAATTCCCTGCCAGTCGGCCAAGCGCAATCGAGGCGAATTGTGAAATCGCTAAGACGCCTTTTATGAAGCTCTGTTGGCGTGAGACGGCGACTTCATGGGCCCTCCAATGAGCCTGCCTCGCAGAGGAAATGACCAATTCCATTCTGGAGCACGAGTTGGACGTCAAATCCTCGTGAATGAACGAGGTGGAGCAGGGCACAAACAAGATCAGATGCAGCGGTTTTCACGTTGTCAGTCATCGAACAAGCCTCTTGAAAGCAATCCAAGGCTTCGAGAGCCATTTCGGCTCGGTCTCCGTTTGTGCAGCCGGGATTGTCCAAGCCATCGGTAGTTTCAAAACGATCCGGATCGTGGGCAGGAATGCCCTGAAGCTCGGATAGCATCGTCAGGAATTCGCTCCGTTCCGATTTCTGGATCTCTGCGTTCTTCTTCATGTTCGTTACGGGAACAATGTTCTCGAAAAGAACACTGAGCTCAAGCCATTTCGCTAGCCTGATTTCGTGAGAAATCCGAAAACTGATGGATCAGCCTCTCGGAACGAAATCGGTCCACGCATACGAAAGGCGCGCCTAGCGTTTGATCCGCCGTTGACTCAGGACCAGTTGGCGGGGCGCTTGGCTGCCAAGGGAACTTCGTTGGATCGTGTGGCGATCACGAAGATAGAATGCGGCCAGCGTTGTGTTTTTGATTTCGAACTGCCTCAGATCGCAATTGTCCTGAAGGTGGATGTCCGATGGCTGCTCGGGATGCAGAATACAGGCGGTCCCCCAAAGGCAGGAAGGAGGGCGGAGTGAGCTTCGATGTTGCAGCCGCGCTGCGGAAATCCACCGGGCGGGCGAAGTCTGATGTAGCGAACAAGCTGGTGAGCATGTTCTTGCACGATGTCAGCCGGAAAGCCTGTGCGGCGGGACGGATGATGGTTTCTGATCCGCGCTACACCGATTCGGTGGTGGCGGCCTTTGGGCAAGGCTGCCTTTACTGCGGAAAGGAACTTACCGACTCCGTGATTCCCGTGGTCGAACATCTGAACGGGATGAACCGGGTCAGCGTGGGGCTGCATGTTCCTGGCAATGTGGCCATGGCGTGCAAGACCTGTAATAATCAGAAGCGAGACGATGACCAGAGACTTTCGCTGGCGCTAAATGGATGGGAATCGTTCCTTTCCCACGACGGCTCTCGCTGTGCGCCAGCGTGCCGAACGTGCGCCTACTGGAGTAGGATCTGGCCTGAGGAGTCGGGTCGAGTCCAGGCATTGAGCACAGCCCGTCAGCGCGTCCTTGCGTTCCAAGAGCCTTACATGCAATTCATCCAATGGTCAGCAGGTGCCCGTGGCATCCTCAAGGTAAAGATCGAAGCCCTGTACCGGGACTGCCAGCGCTTTGCCACAGACGAGATTGAGAAACTAGTGGCAGAGGTGAATTTGGAGTTCGCCAGCGCAAAGCCATCGTCGTCATCGGAGCCATCATGACGAAACTCCTGAACCTCATTTTCGGGATCCTAAAGTCAGGAAAGCCATTTGTGAGTAAAAAGGGTCGGTAAAAATGATACCAATCGTCGCTGATTCGCATCCAGACCCGATTGGGCTTGGCCGGATAGCAGGGAGTTTCTGTCGCCGCAGTAATCTACCCCAAGACCGCCCAATTTCTGCGAGTTTCGTGGAACTTGCGAGTGCGTGATCATTTCAGATGGTCGTGATGCTTGCCGCATGAGCTGGGGAGGGAAGGGAGCAAATGGAGGCTCGACGTCGCCTTGAGCAAGAAGGTCTCGATCAGGGCTGGAGGCCGCTTCACTGAGTTTCACACAGCCCCCCAAAAGATAAGGGGTGGAGCGTGGGGAACCACTCGGCTCCGCGCTCCACCCCTCCCTCTTCCTGTCGGAAAATCGGTTGATCAGGCGTCGAGCCTGAGGGCCGTTTTCTGCGCGGCGGTCTTCGCTTCGAGCTTGCCGACATCGTCCGCGCTGGTGAGGCGCATGCCGACCGGCTTCGAAACCCCGAACTCTTCCATCGTGACGCCATACATCACGTCGGCGCGGGCCATGGTCCGCTTCGAGTGGGTGACGATGATGAACTGGCTGTGGTCGATGAAGCGGTCCAGCACCTTGACGAAGCGGTTGATGTTCGACTCGTCGAG
>JAIYDT010000438.1 GCA_027487355.1 Verrucomicrobiaceae bacterium | reverse complement strand
GATGCTCCCAGCGAACAGACCCGTGAGTCCAATCGGCCCCTTCCCGAGCAGACCCGCACGTTTCGATGAACCAATGGAGCCGAGTGTCGGACTTGAACCGACGACCTGATGATTACAAATCAACTGCTCTACCACTGAGCTAACCCGGCATCGCGTGGGCGACGCGGCGGAGTATCCCCATCGCGGGCTCGGGGAAAAGCGAAATTTCAGGCAGATTCACACCTTCTCCCCTGCCCTCCAGGAGCCGAAGAGCCAGAGCCAGATGAATGCCAGCAGAGCTGCGGCCAGTCCGACGTGAAGGACCTGGACCCATGCGTAGAGATGAACCTGCGACATGACCACGCCGAGGACCATCTGCGCCAGCACGATGCCGAGGACCACGTGGCCGACACGGCCCGGCCTGCCATGGCGCTTCGCGATCAGGAAGGCCCAGACGCTCGCCCCCAGCACCGCCCAGGAGAAACTACGATGAATCAAGTAGATCCAGCGCTGCTCCAGCTCGCCGATCCATTCCGCGCGCGGGGAATTCAGGTGGGACTTCGCCATTTCATCGGTCAGCTCGCGGATCTGGGAACCCATGATCCCCTCGCCCACGACCACGCCCAGCAGCACAAGGATGGCCAGACGCAGTCGTGCCGCAGCCGCAGGGGCGATGGCCACCCGCCACGGGCGATCCGTCCCACCCCAGGCGCAGTAGGAAAGGGTGCCGAGAAGGAGCATGGCGAGCGCGAGGTGGGTGGTCAGCACGCCGGGTTTCAGGCCACTGTAAACCACCCTCGCCCCCATCCAGGCATTCACCAGGACCAGGAACAAGGAGGCAAAGGCGCTCCAGAACACCAGCGGTCGCTTTGATCTCTGCCAGAACGCCGCGATGAAGGTGGCCAGCGAAAAGAACCCGACCGGCAGCGAACAAAGTCGGTTGATGAACTCCGTCCACACATGCCTGGGGTTGAACTCGGAACGCAGCTGCTCGCGGGTGATCGTCGCCGGATCCCTCCCCTCCCGTTCCGCCCGCTTCTGAAATCTCTCGATCGGAAGCTTGTCGAAATCCACCTGCTCCACCTTCGTCGGCGGGATCAGGCAGCCCCAGCAAGTTGGCCAGTCGGGGCATCCCATCCCCGAGCCGGTTACCCGGACGATCGCTCCGACGAACATCAGGAACAAAACCGAGACCAGCGCGGCGGTTGAGAGTTTTTGAAAGAGAGCCATCGAGGTGGGCCGAACTTGCCCGGAGTGTCGGGCTTTTCCATGGGAAAGTTGCCACTTCAGACGGTTGCCCGACCTGGCAGCCAGACCCGCGCTCCAACCGACCTCGATCCGGCAGGCCGGAACAGGCCTTCCAGTCCCGGCCGCGCCCGCAGATCCGCAATCGCAGGAACGGCATGCGTCCACCGCCAGCGGAAGCCCTCCTCGCGCAGCCTGCGCGGATCCGCCCAGCGGCTTTTCAGGACCAGCTCGGTCTCGGTCCGCATCAGTCTTGCGCCCAATTCGAGAAGGAACCTGGGCGCTGGCAATCCAACGGGCATGCCTGCTGCCTCACGAAAAGTCTGCATCCACTCCCGATTCGTCGGAAACTCCGGCGCGGTGACGTTGACCACTCCGTCAATCTGGCTTTCCGCGATCAGGAAATCCACCGCCGCGAGAAAGTCCTCCATGTGAATCCAGCTGATCCGCTGGTCCCCTTTTCCCATGGGGCCTCCCAAGCCGCGACGCACGATGCTGCGCAAGACGTCAAACACGGTGTCCGGCTCGTTCGCCAGCACCATGCCGATGCGCATGGCCACCTTCCGCGTCACTCCCGGCACTTTTGCCGCAAAGAACTCCTCTTCCCAGGCCCGCGCCACCTTGACCGAAAATCCATCGCCCGGCTCGCCGAACCACTCATCCTGCGCATGGTCCCGCGCGTCGCGATACCACGTCGCCGTGCTGGCATTCAGCCAGACCTTCGGAGGGGCCTGGCAGGCGGCGATTGCCTGACCGATCACCCGGGTCGAATCCACCCGCGACTCGATGATTTCCCGCTTCGCCTGCTCGTCGTAGCGGCAGTTCACACTGCGTCCCGCGAGATTGATGACGGAGTCCGCTCCTTCGAGCGCGAGCGCCCAAGGACCGAGGGTCCGACCATCCCATTCGAGGAAAATTCCATCTCCGCTCCAGCCATCGCGGCTGCGGGCGATCGCCACCACCTCCTTGCCCTGGCGGGCATGATGGCGGCAGAGATAGCGTCCCAGGAAGCCGTTGGCTCCGAAAATCACCGTAGTTGGTTTCATGAAAGTCGATTCTTGGTTGGAAAGTGAAGATCAGCTCAGAAGTCGGGCCGCGAGCTGGAGGGCGATGCCGTATTTCATGCCGGAAACCCGGTCGGCGACGTTGGAGGCGAATCCCACGAACTCCGCCAGCTTGCTCATCTGTTCGTGGAACGCCCGGCCTTCCGGCGTGTCGATCCCCCGGCTGTCGTCGAGGCACTGGTGGAGCACGCCGAGCGCAGGATCGATCTCCCGACGGCGACGCTCACGGGCCACGATCGTGAAAATCTTCCAAACATCCTTTTCGGCTTCGAAAAACTCCCGACGCTCGCCTTTTTTGACGATCGTGCGGATCAGGCCCCATGAAACCAATTCCTTCAAATTGGTGTGGGCATTACCCCGACTAATCTGAAGCCGCTCCATCACCTCGTCGGTGCCGATCGCCTCTGGTTCCGTCATCAGCAGCGCATGGATCTGAGCCATGGTCCGATTGATGCCCCAGTGGGTTCCAAGCGCTCCCCACTGAGCCACAAAGTCCTCGCGGGCCTGTTTCAGCTTCACGTCATCTGCACTGCTCATAATTTCAGTATTTACTGAAACTTCGGTCTCGCAAGAAGAAAATCCGTCGGCCCGGAAAATGCTTTT
>JAIYDT010000086.1 GCA_027487355.1 Verrucomicrobiaceae bacterium | reverse complement strand
TTCGGACTCTGGGATTCCAGCGGGGAAAAGCGGATGCTGCTCGAAGCCTGGATCATCGTCGAATGCGTCGCGCCCGCGCAACTCCGCGCCGAACGATTCCTGCCACAGACGCCGATCCGTGTCGTCGTCGATCACGTCGGCAAGGATCACAGCGACGACCGCGGCATCGCCTCCGCCAAACTCCGTCGCGGCGATCCGGCGGCCTTGCTGAAAAACGAAAAGGTCAAGCGCACCGTCCTTCCCGCCATGCTCGATCGCGTGCGCGAGATCGGCACCGAGCAAAGCACCGAAGTCATCGAAGCCGCCCTCACCGCCATGCAGGCCGAGCTGTCCGATGAAATCTCACGTCTCCGGGAACTCGCCGAACTCAATGACCACGTCAGCCCGACGGAAATCACCGCTCTGGAATCACGAAAGGATCAACTCGCCGAAGTCATCCGCAACGCCCGCGTCCGGGTCGATGCCGTCAGGCTGATCTGGAAAGCCCCGATCGCAGAGCGCTGACCCATTGCTTTCACAAGGCGCAAGGTCATCTCCACCCACCGCAAAACCGTTGAGGGAGAATTGCACACCCGCTGCGATTCCTCCCTTGATGAACCAGTGTCCCGGCTCAATGCCAGCGAAGTGATCTGCAAAAAGCTCATCATCATCGACTTCCACTATAGTTTGTCAGAGCATTTGTTTCTGGAGCATTTTTTGTCTCGCCATCTGAGTTTCGTCCCAAAGCCCAGAGTGGCTCGTATCCGAGCCACTCTGGGTGGGGAAAGAGAGGATTCCGAGTCGCATCGGGATTCCATCAGACGAGCAAGCCGCCAGCGACCGCGAGGACGAGCGCTGGATTTTCGGGAACCCAAAACGAAGTGAATCAACGGCGCGACACGCATCCGTTTCGGCGACGCAGCAAAAGGCTTCCGACAGCAAGCCCTGCCATCGCGAGGTGGACGGCCGGCTCCGGGATGGCTGTCACGGCGACGTTGTCCATCACCAGATGGCCCCCTTGTGGAGGAATGCTGTTGGCACCCCAGCCGGTTACCCGGAACTCCAGCGTCTGCCCGGGACCCAGCAAAAAATCCAGCCTCTGATCGACATGAACCCATGCCCGGGTCGCCCAGTCGAGGGTGCCGGCGGCAAGGTCGGTTTGAAATCCGTCGGCGCTGCTTGTCACCGCAAATCCGGTCGGTCCGGTACCGGGCGATTCGTTGCGCAAATCCATGGTGATTCCGTTGAGCGAAAACGTTGCGGCCGAGACGTTGGTGATCGAAAACCCGTAATAGCGGTTGTCATTCCGGCCACCGAGCCAGTTCCGGGCGGCCACGGCGGGGGATGGATTTCCGCCGTAAAGCGTGGGGAAGATCAAGGTCGCTCCAGTGACCGAGACGCCGCTTGCCGAAATTCCGTCCGTAACCGATGTGGGGCCAAGGCCGTCGGCAAAGTCATACGAAGCGAGCACAGTCGCCGCCGTAGCCGCCTGCGTCAGCATGAGCAACGAAATGAATGCAAGAGTGGAACGTTTCATTTCCGCGATGATTGGTCGTAACTGCTCGAAAGCAAGCCTCCCAGCCTAGACTGGTGGATCAGATCCCGTCGCCATCTGGATCCGACGAACCGGCGATCTTCACCACCCGGAAGTAGCGCTTGGGCTGGTTCTCGATGCTGTAGAATCGGGTAACCACGCCGCCGGTGCCGATGATGTCGGTTTCGACGGTTTGCCAGTTCAGGAGGTCGGTCGATCCCTCGATCCGGTAGCGGAGCCCATTGCCGGCATTGAATCGGAACTCGACCGCGGTTCTAATGGAGGAAACTGCATCCGGGGTGCTGGAATTCTGGGTCGGGTTGAAGCCGGTGTTGATCTCGAACAGGTCGTCGAAGCCGTCCGCATCACTGTCCTTGGCTGATGGGTTGGTGGCGTGAGTGATGACCTCGGCGAAGTCGCTGAGTCCGTCGCTGTCGGTGTCGGCGAGTTTTGGGTTCGAGCCGTGGGTGTTGATTTCCACGCCGTCGGCCAGTCCGTCGGAGTCGCTGTCGTCCAGCGCCGGGTTGGTCTGGTGGATGTTGGATTCCGCACCGTCGCTCAAGCCGTCGCCATCGGTATCGGAGGCGAGGGGATCGAGGCCGACCCGCTCGAAGAGGTAGCCCGCTGCGACAAAGTCCGCGACGGCATCCGCCCACTGCGTGGCAGCTTCCATCAGCACCGCGTGGTTCTCGGCCGTGCCGCCGTTCGGTTGGCCGTTAAGCCAGCGTGCGTATGTCGGGGTGCTGCCGTCGGACCACAGCCAGGAGCTCTCGGCTGCGGCGTCGGACAGGCCGAGCCACAGGTAGCCTTGGGTCCTCTTGCGGGCGCGGGCTGCCATGCGGGTGAAGTCGCTGGCATTCGGGAAGCTGGCCAGACGGCCACGGCGCGTGGCGGCATCGGCGCTCGCCTGGGCGTGGGTGAAGGAGCCCTCGATCAAGCTGAAGTAACGCCCTGGGTGATTGAGCTCCGTGCTGTCTGACAGTCCGTCGCCATCGGTGTCGGCCTTGAGCGGGTCAGTGCCGTGCTGGGTGATTTCCGCCAGGTTGCCCAGGCCGTCACCATCCTGGTCGGAGGCGGCGTCGTTGGTGCCGTCGCTGTTCGTATCCAGCAGTTTGGGACTGGTGCCGGTCAGATTGATCTCCTGGCCGTCGTTGAGGCCGTCGCCGTCGGTGTCGGCGAGCGTGGGACGGGTGCCTGCGGTCTGTTCCTGGCCATCGTTCAAGCCGTCGCCGTCGGCATCCGCCACGGTCGGGCTGGTGGCGTAGCCGGTTTCCAGCAGGTAGCCATCGCGGATCGTGGTCGGCGAGCGGTCATACCACTTGCCGATCTCCGCCCCGCCGCCGCCGCTGACCTCGGCGAAGTCGAGGCTGTTGCCGACGGTCGAACTTGGGCGGCCAGTGCCCCACGGAGCGAAGCTGAAGGACTCGCCATTGACCCAGGTCCAGGTGCCATCCACCGCGGCATCGCTGGCTCCAATCCACAGGCCAGTGAAGTCATCAAAGGGATTCGCCGCAAGGTTCTGCATCGCGCGGTTCCAGCGGTCCTCGGTCGGGAAGCTGGCGAGGTCGCCGCCTTTGCTCCTCGCGTCGGTGCGCGCCTGCTGCCAGGTGAAGGATCCGGTGATGATCGAGAAGCGACCGACGCCGAGTTCGTAGCCGTCGCTCAGGCCGTCACCATCGGTATCAGCCAGCGCCGGGTTGGTGCCGTAGGTCACTAGTTCGTCGTAGGCGGTGAGGCCATCGCTATCGCTGTCGGTGAGGTCCTTCTCGAAGGTGGCGCCGACCGTCTTGTCGGCGTCCATCGTGATAGTCAGCGGGTTGACCGTGCCCGAGGCATCGCCGGTCCAGATTCCGAAGATATAGCCTGGTAGAGGGGTAGCAGTCAGCGTAGCGCTTGCGCCGCTGAGGTAGGAGCCAGTGCCTGTGACAGTGCCGTTGACCTGGTCTGTGACAGCTAGAGTCCAGCCGCGGGTGTCGATGGCAGCGCTTGTCCCTGCGGTGCATGTCGCTCGCGCGGAACTGCGGGCCACCCGGAACCCGACGTAGATGTTGTCCGCGTACGCCGGCGTGTTGCGGCTGCGGAACGTGACGCGGCAGTCGCCCGCGAAGCTGCCCCAACTGCCGTCCCGGCACACCCGGTCCGCGCCCGAAGCAGCGCCACGAGGATCCGTCGCGCCACTCACATACGTTGCATACGTTGATTCCCCATACCAGTCCCAGCACCACTCTAGCACGTTCCCCGACATGTCGTAGAGCCCATAGCCATTCGCCGCAAAACTCCCCACCGGTGAGGTGTAGGGTTGCGAACCGGTAGAATAGCTCGGGTGGTAGCTGTTCACGGCACGACTCAGGTCGTAGGCATATAAAGTCGTAGCATAATAATTCGCTTGGCTGTGGCTGATCGTATTCGTGCCCCACGGGAAGCTCTTCCCACTCACACCACCGCGCGCCGCCTTTTCCCACTCCGCTTCCGTCGGCAGGCGGTAGCCATTCGCGTTCCAATCGACAGCTGGTTCCGAGGTGCCGGATTTCATCACTGCACTGCTCACCGTGTAAACCGGCGTCAGCCACTCCTTCTCACTCCGCGCATTGCACCACTTCACCATGTCGAACCAACTGATCGCCTGCACCGGATGGTTGCTCGCCTTGCCTCCGCCTGTGCTGAGGTCGGTGTAGCCGTTCGACAATCCCCAAGTCCGCACCTCGTCCCACTCGGCCTTCCTCACTTCGTATTTTCCCATGTAAAACGCGCTCACG
Source organism: Verrucomicrobiaceae bacterium (assembly GCA_027487355.1). GTDB lineage: Bacteria > Verrucomicrobiota > Verrucomicrobiia > Verrucomicrobiales > Akkermansiaceae > Luteolibacter. The sequence goes on along the minus strand of JAIYDT010000086.1, from coordinate 1,787 downwards.
TTCACTGTCACGGGCCGGGCGTCTACGCGCCAGTCGAGCGTGTCACCCATCGTGAAAGCCCCCGCGGGAATCAGCGAAAATCCTTCCGGCACGCCCGCCACCCCATCATCCACCTTGACCTCGAAGCGCATCGCCGTGCTGTAATTTCCCAGCCAGTCGGTTCCCGCGTTCCAGGTGATCAACTTGCCCGTGCCGACCGGCACGTTCGCGCCCACAGCTCCAGTCAGGTTAGTGGCGGGGACGCTGAAGGTCGTGCCGCCATCGCTGGAAATCCGCAAAGACACCCCCACCGTCGGCGTATCCGCCGTAACGTCGTAGGTAATATCCACCAGATTCGTGCCCGGTCGTTGCAACACTTGTACATTCGAAACGACCGGATCCGCCGCCAGAAGCGTGCTTGTTAGAAAAAGGAGCGAGGCGACGGCCTTGAGGGCGGTCATGGCCATTAATCCAAGTGATGACGCTCGGTGCATGATGCTCCTCATCCCAGTCCGCGGGCCCTCGGTCAAGGCTCAACCCGACACTGGCACTCGTGGCCGGGGTCGGTCGCGAGCGCTCTGCATTGAGTGTGTTTGGGGGTACCGGTCCCGATTTACATGTGTTCGGCCTCACGGTCGCTTTGTCTCCCTGGTTGGACGGAACCGAGAGGGTCGGACTCCGTGCTTTCTCTGCCCAGGCTAGCCTGCAATCGGACAAGCCAAGGCTTTGGGATGGCACGCCAAGGGCGCCGTGGCTGGGGTCAGCGTGGCTGGGGTCAGTCCCGAAAATCCAGTTTTCGCGCTCACGGTCGCTGGCGGCTCGCTAATCGGAAAGAACCCCGCTGGGGTTCGGAATCATTCCTTTTTTCCACCCAGGGTGGCTCGGATACGAGCGACCCTGGGCTTTGTGAGGAAACGCCGATGGCGTAAGGACTAGTTACTCGACGATTCGAGTTTCAGATTTCGGGATGACATGAGTCAGTAGTTCTTACGGGATCAGTTTCCAGCACTCGTTTCCCACTCTGGGTGATGGAACTCCTGTTAGCTTCAAATCGTTGCCGCGATCGTTTCTGCGGAGTCATTGCAAGGAGCAGCCGCCAGACCGGGATGGCCTTCGAGGGCCTCCGCGTGATCATTGTGCCTCGAAGATGAGAAACCATCTGAAGGGGTCGTCTGAAGGGGTCGGTCCCGAATTTCATGTGTTCGGCCTCACGGTCGCTTTGTCTCCCTGGTTGGACGGAACCGAGGGGGTCGGACTCCGTGCTTTCTCTGCCCAGGCTAGCCTGCAATCGGGCAAACCAGGGCTTTGGGATGGCACGCCAAGGGCGCCGGGGCGAGGGGAGGGTTTGGAAAACGAGGGGCTTCCTTCCGAATTTCGTGCTTAGAGTTTCGGATTTCGGCCCTTAAGGTTCGGTCGTTCCTTTCGTCCATGAAATCATCGCTTCTCGCCCTTGCGCTTTCCCTTTCGACCTCCCTGGCCGTGCCGCCGCCTGCTCCCTACGGCGCGATTCCGGATGCCGCGCAGCTTTCGACCCAGGCGATGGAGACCTACGCCTTCGTCCATTTCACCACGAACACCTTCACCGGCAAGGAGTGGGGCTACGGCGATGAAGACCCGAAGCTCTTCAACCCGAGCGATTTCGATGCTGATCAGATCGTCGGCACACTGGCAAAGGCCGGCTTCAAGGGCGTCATCCTCACCTGCAAACACCACGACGGCTTCTGCATGTGGCCGACGAAGACGACCGACCACAACATTTCCAAAAGCCCATGGAAGAACGGCCAGGGTGACATGGTGAAGGAATTCTC
>JAIYDT010000126.1 GCA_027487355.1 Verrucomicrobiaceae bacterium | reverse complement strand
GCTTCTCACTTCAGGGTCCGTTCGGCGAAGAGGATCTTGTAGGTGCCGTCTTCGGCGACCTTGCGCCAGGTGAGCTGGGCGGCGTCGAGCTGGCGTTCGTAGGGGAGCTTGCGGTTGGCAACGAGGTAGAGCCGGCCACCTTGTTTCAGGGATGCGGCAGCGTGTTTCACGAAGGCCACACCGAGATCGATGTCAGTGTTCTGGCCGCTGTGGAAGGGCGGATTCATTACGACGGCATCGTAGGTGTGCGGCAGGCCTTTCGAGACATCGTGCCAATGAAACGCCACCTCGACGGGTGAGTCCTTCAGGTTCTCACGGGCGAGCGCGATGGCGCGGGCGTCGACTTCATGAAGATCGATCCGCTTCACGTTCGGGCAATGATCGGCCACCCAGCGGGTCAGGTAACCCCAGCCACCACCAAGGTCCGCCACCGCTCCACGCAGGCTGTTGGGAAGATGTTCGACCAAGAGCTTCGAGCCGGGATCGAGGTGATCCGGGCTGAAGAGTCCGGGTTGTACGAGGAACGTCGTACCTGGGATGACACGAACCTTTCCGGCCTCGCGCCATTTCGCGAGAAGCTCCTGATCCCAGGCGGATGACTTCACCGCGTGAAAGGTGCGACACTTGTGCTTCTGCAGCGATTCCACCGACCCCGCTGCCTTCTTGAGTTCCTTCTCAAAGCGTTCCGCGCCGCCGAGGTTGGTCATCGAGGCGAGCAGGATGCCACCGTCTTCGAGGAGATCATAGGCCTGGGCGAACTGCGCCAGGGTCTCATCCTTCGATTTTCCCGGCAACATCATCACCAGCGGCCAGGTGCCCACCGGCTCGTCCACACGCTTGAAACCCGCGCCTTCCCAGGTCATCGCCAGACCCTTGTGGGGCTGCCAGCCAGTCACTTCCGGCCAGGCCTTCAGGTCCGGATGAACCTCGGCCCCGAGAAACAAGACCCGCGTCGGCACGGACAGCCCGCCCTTGGAAAAAGGCAGCAGCAGGGCTTCGAGGGCGGGTGACATGCGCGAGGTGTAACGTCTGGAAGTTGCAATGGGAACCTGGATTCAGACTTTGTGTCGGATCGTGGGAGATTGAGGATTTTCCGTGCTTTCTCCAGGCTTCGTTCGGTAAGGTCGGCGGAGATTTTTGTGCTAACTTCCGATCAGGTCACCGCCATCGCTCCCGATGCTGCTTCATTGAAGGCCGGCAGGGATTTGTCAACGCGGCGCAAGTGGCAGTCGGCGGGGCAGGACACGGAGGTGCTCTGGGGTCTCGCGATGGGCTCCGGGCAGAATCCCTATCAGACGCGCGTGGCATTGTCGGATCTGTCCAGCAAGTGCTCGTGTCCCAGCCGGAAGTTTCCCTGCAAGCACGCGATCGGCCTGATGCTGATGGCCGCGGGCGATCCTGTCTCGCTTTCGGAATCCTCCCGCCCGCCGTGGGTGGTGGAGTGGATGGAGTCCCGTCAGTCACGCGAACAGAAGGCGGCGGAAAAGGCGGTGAATTCCGAGAAGCGCGGGCCGGTCGACGAGAAGGCTGCTGAAAAGCGCAAGGCGCAGCGCCAGGAGCGCATCCGTGACGGGATGGACCTGCTCCGACAGTCCCTGCTGGACTTCACCCGCGAAGGCCATGGTTCGGTGCCCGTCCGATCGGTTCAGACCTGGGAAAACCTCGCGAAACGGCTCATCGACTCCCAGGCCCCCGGCATGGCGCGGGAGGTGAGGGCCATTTCCGAGCGCGTCCTTCACGACCCCGACGTGGAGAGGATCCTGCCTCTGGAGCTGGGAAGGCTCTACCTTTTGGTGAAGGCTTTCGAGCGTCGCGATGAGCTGGACGAGGCGTCGCGGGCGGAACTTCTGTCGCTGGTGGGCGACCGCAACAGCCTCGGTGAGATGCTCCCGGAGGATCGCGTTTCGGATGACTGGTTTGTCGCGGGTCGTGAGTTGACGGAGTCGGATGGGCTTGTCACCAGCGCTTCATGGTTGATCGGCCGAAGCAGTGGCCGGTGGGCGAGGGTGTTGAAGTTCGCGCCCGTTTCCCAGCCACTGGTGGAGCCGCTACGCTTCGGCACAACGGCAGAGGCACAACTGGTTTTTCAGCCCGGACTCCATCCGCTGCGCGCCACCGTGCAGGAGCCAGTGGTCATCAAACCCTCGCCACTCCCGGATTCTCGCGAGTCCGGGTTGGCTGACCTGCTGCAAAGACAGGCTGAGGTCCTTTCGATCAACCCATTTCTCCGATCACTGCCATTCCTGATCGAGCTGCGGCCTTCTGCGGATGGGCGCGCTTTGGTGGACCGTGAGCGCAGCAGCCTGCCCTGGTGCGCCTCGGCTGACCTGGCGATGCGGGTGGATGCGATCTGTTCGGGAAATCTTCGTCCGGCTTGCGGGGAATGGGACGGACGTCAACTCCGCTTGCTGGCGATCGCGGATGGTCCGCATTGGTTTTCCCTGGTGCCCCTGCAACGATGAGTGCCGATCCCCTGATCACCGTCGCCCTCCTGGGATGCACACGCTCGCCGCAGATGCCGGCAGCTCCGGACGATCGACTGGCATCCACCTGGGAGCCGCTCGCCGCAGGTGGTCCGGAAGAGGTGCTGCAGGCGCTGGCTCTGACCGGATCGATGCTGAAGGCAGGGGTGATGACGGCCTTGGAAACCGGTGAGCCGGAACCGGGCGTGATCGAAACCCAGGCGGATCTTTCCCCCGCGGCCGTGGATTCGCTCATGCGTCTGTTGAGTGGCGAATGGGAGGAATTCCTGCCGGAATGGATGGAGCTCGCTTCTCTAACAGGCTCCCTGGTTCCAGGACGGGCAGTTCCGGATCTGTTGAGAGCCGCGAACCGGAGGCGTGGCTTGAGACCCTTGATCTCAAGGCTGACCGGTCAGCGGGGAAAGAGGCTGGCGCGTCGGCATGCCGAGTTTTCCTGGCTGCTGCTTCATGGCGAAACCGCGGACGATGCCTGGGACTCGGACCGACCGGAGGAGCGCCTCGCCTGGTTCTCCCACATGCGTCGCGAGGATCCTGATCGGGCCCGTGAGGTGATGTCGGGTCAGTGGGCAGGCGAGGAGGGATCGATGCGTGAGTCATTGGCAAGGATCATCGCGACGTCGCCGCTCAAGGGCGATGAGGCCTGGCTGGAATCGGTGGGCCTGAAGGACCGCCGGCAGGAGGTCCGTGAGCAGGTATTGGTGGCGCTGGGCCAGCTCGACGGAAGCGCGTTCCGTGAACGGGCCGCGAGCAGTGCGACGGCGATTCTTCGCAGTGAAAAGCGCCTTTTCAAAAAGGTGCTGAGCCTGAATCCACCGACGGAACATGCCCCGCACTGGGCCGGGGATGGAGTGAAGGAAAAGCCCCCTGTG
>JAIYDT010000459.1 GCA_027487355.1 Verrucomicrobiaceae bacterium | reverse complement strand
TCACGATCTCCGGCAATGTCAACCAGTCCGCCTCCCCTTCCACCGGCTTGTTCGTCCGTGGCAACGGCACCGGACTTGTCACCGGAAACCTGAACCTGGGTTCAGCCGCCATCTTCAAGACCGACGGCGGCACCTGGACCGTCAGCTCCACTGGCAACACCCACGGCACCGTCACGGTCGCCAACGGCACCTTGGCCGCCGGAGCCACCAACGCCTTCCAGACCTCCACCGCGCTCGTCCTCGGTGAAGGCAATGGCAACAATGGCCGCTTCAGCATCAACGCCGGCTTCAACCAGTCGTTCACTTCCATCTCCAACAACGCCTCCACCACAGGTTCCCACACCATTGATGGCGCAGGCTCACTGGACATCGGCGCAGGCGGATTGACGATTACCGTCAACGATGGCACCGCCGTCAACGACATCACCCTCGCCGCCCCAGTCATTGGTGCTGGAACGCTTACCAAGGCGGGTGCAGGAAACCTGGTCTTCAACGGCACCACCGTTGGACCCCTCGCCCTGACCGCAGGCACACTCAGTGGCACCGGAACCGCAGCAGGCATCACCACGGCGGTCGGCACCACCCTCAGTCCCGGATCCCCGACGACGGTCGGCACCCTCACCACTTCCACCCTCTCGCTCGTCAATGGCACAGTGGCAGTCAATCTCGGCAATACCGGCACGGACCTGATCAATGTCACCTCCGCCAGCGGACTGACCCAGAGCGGAAGCACGGTCATCGCCGTGACCCCGAACGGCGCCATCAACACCGCCTCGACCTTCTATCCGATCTTCGCCTACTCCGGCACCGCTCCTTCCACCGCTGGCTTCAGTGTCACCGGCCTTCCTCCGCGCGCCGCAGGAACGGTGACCGACAACGGCAGTGGCCTCATCGGCATCACCGCCACCAACGACCGGGTGAAATGGACCGGCGTCACCAACGGAACCTGGAACATCAACACCACCGCCAACTGGCAGACCGTCGCCGGAGCCACGGCCGTGACCTATCTCCAGAACGACGACCTTCTCTTCGACGATTCGGGAACCAATACCATCATCACCTTGGGTGCCACGGTGACTCCATCCGCTGTGGAGTTCAGCAACACCACCGCTGTCAGCTACACCCTCAACGGAGCCGGAGTCCTTTCCGGCCCGACAGGCCTCGTAAAAACCGGAAACGGCGCGGTCACCCTCGACGGCACCGCCGCCCACACCTACACCGGTGCCACCACCGTCAATGCGGGAACCCTCTCGATCAACACCGGTGCCAGCAACGTCAGCGGAACCAGCGGCATCGCTGTCGCATCGGGAGCCTCTGTCCGACTCTTCTCGAACAACGTCGCCGACTACACCTTCTCCCGCGTCCTTTCCGGACCTGGCACTGTGATCATCGACCCAAACGCAGGTGGTGCCACAGGTGCACGCGGAGTCACCCTTTCCGGAACCAGCACCGGCTTCTCAGGTGCCCTCCAGCTCACTCCTTCCGGCTCCCTCGCTGCCAATGGCAGCTTCCGTCTTATTGCCAACCAGGCGGCCCTCGGCTCCAGCACGATCACCGTCAATGACCGCGCCCAGCTCTGGCCCAACGCGAGCATCACCAACAACATCACAATCACCGGATACGGCTACCAGGAAGCCGGAGGCGGCATAGCAGCCGCAGCCGCCACCGGAGCCGATGCCAGCTCGCCGACTCCCCCAGGCGGAGTTTACACTGGAAACAGCGGCATCGGGGCCATCCGCATGGATGCCACCACGATCTCGGGCAACATCACCCTCAACGGTGACTCCAAGATCATGCCCTACAATGTCACGGGTATCCTCTCCGGCACCCTTTCCAACAACACGTCCGCCGACGATCTTGTGGTCGGCGGGGGCGGAGCCAGCAGCACCCTCGTCATCACCGGCGACGCCACCGCCCTCGAACGCATCTGGGTCAACGGCGGCGGCACCGCCGGGACCAACACCCTGGTGGTTGGCAACAACACCACCACAGGAACCCTCGGTTCCGATGCCGTGGTGCTCTATCAGGATGCGGCTGCCGCCGGTGTCCGCTTCCAGCGCTCGGACGGCTACTCCCTTCCTTCCGGCCAGAACATCATCTCCGCCCACAACGGCACCGCCACCAACCTCACCAGGGGCTTCGTTCACGTCAACACCACCGGCACCGGTCTGACCGTTGGTGGCGGCATCGGATCCAACCTGATCGACCTCACAGACGCCTCCGGTAACGGCGGCGCCATCGGCGTCGGCACGAACCTCACCGGCTCGATCCTCAATGTTGCCTCCAACGCCAATATCGAGACCACTTACTTCGGTGTCGGTGAAGGGGCCAACAACAGCGCCACCGTCAATCAGACCGGCGGCACAGTGGCCGTCAACGGGGTAAACACCAACGCTGTCAACAACCTCCGCCTCGGTCACTTTGCCACGGAGACCTCCACTTACAACCTCTCCGGAGGCAACCTGTCCTTCGGCTCCACCGCTCCCGCCACCACGCCTTCCGCAGCCACGGAACTCGCCGGCGGTATCTACGTCGGCATTGACGGCCAGGGCATCTTCAACCAGTCCGGCGGCACCGTCTCCACCAACTGGGTGGTCCTCGACAACCGGGCCGATACCGTGGCCGGGACCAACATGACCACCGGCATCGACCAGTACAACCTCACTGGTGGTTCCCTTGAACTCAAGTCCGCCTACGGCATCATCGGTCGCAACCTGACCACGACCGTCAATCTCGGAGGCGGCACGATCCGCAACACGGCCGCAGACACCACGGATGTCGCCCTCAACAGCGTCATCAACAGCACCGCCGCCACGACCACCACGCTGAATACCGTCAACAGCACTCGGAGATTCAGCCTGATGAACAACGTGACGGGCACCGGCACGCTCCTGCTTTCCGGAGGTGGCACGCTGAACCTCAACCCGGACAGCAACACCACCCGCACCGGCACTTCCACCGGCACCGGCACCCAGACGATCTCCGCGATCCTCGACGGAACCAGCCCCGTGGTAAAACTCGGAACCGGCACCACCACGCTGTCCTCCGCCAGCACCTACAGTGGAGCCACCAGCGTCAACGCTGGTCGATTCAACCTCACCGGCAGCCTCGCCAACTCTGACCTGACCGTCGCCACCGGAGCCACCCTCGGTGGTGAAGGATCTTCGAAGACCCTCACCTTCGGCACCGGCAGCACCACCCTCGCCATCGACCCGAACACCGCCGGAGCCCTGACTTCGACCGGTGCCCTCACCATCAATGGAACCGTCTCCGTCGATTTCACCAGCCCTCCGACCACCACCGGTCCGGTCAAGGTGATGAACTTCGGCAGCAATCCCGCCCCCTTCTCGGCCAGCAACTTCACCCTGGTGAACGCGGCCAGCTACCGTGCCTCCACCTTCACCGTCAACGCCTCCGACGTCACGGTGGACTTCACGAAGAAGACCCTCGTCTGGGACGGCTCTGGCACCACCTGGGAAGTGGGAGGCACGGAGAACGACTGGAACGACACCTCCAACGACAACTTCTTCAACGGCGACGACGTCGTCTTTAACGACACCTACATCACCGGCAACCAGACGATCACCACCGCAGGGACGCTGTCTCCCGGTTCGATCACGGTGAACAGTGACCTCTACAATCACACGATCAGCGGAGCAGGCGTCATCGCTGGCAGCACCGGCATCACCAAGAACGGCTTCTTCGATCTGAACCTCGGTGGAACCAACACCTTCACCGGTGCCGTGACTGTCAACAACGGAATCCTCCGTCTGCAGTCGGCAGGGGCCCTCGGTTCCGCCAGCGCCAACGTCACCGTCAATGGCGACGGCGTGAGTGGTGGTGCCCTTGATCTCGGGAGCGTCACCGCCGACTCGATCAACCTCGGCACCCGCACCGTCACGATCTCCGGTGTCGGGATCGGCACCGGCGCCATCATCAGCGGAACGACCCAGCAGCAGAACGCCTTCCAGTTCGTGACCTTGGCCGACGACGCCACCATCGGTGGCACTGCCCGCTACGACATTCGCGGAGCCGCCTCCATCCTCAACCTCAACGGCAAGAAGCTGACGAAGACCGGCACCAACCTGGTTTATGCCACGGTGGACGGCACGGTCACCTCCGGCGATATCGAGGTCAACTCCGGCACCCTCGCCTTCTGGAACGGCACCGTTCAAGGCTCAGGAAACATCCAGTCCAATGCCGGAGGAACCCTCAACGTCGAGAACACCGTCGCAGGCAAGTTCACCCGCCAGGTCACCCTCAACGGAGGCAATCTCGGCGGAACAAACGCCGCCACCCTCAGTGGCAACGTGATTTACAACGCGGCTTCCACCATCACCAACACGGCGGACCTCTTCCTCGCCGGAACGATCAGCGAGGTTTCAGGTCCCATCAATCTCGTCAAGACCGGCGGCGGAACCCTCATTGTCAGTGGCACCAACTCGCTCACTGGAAACGTCAATGTCTCCACGGGCATTCTTCGCGTCGGAACTGACGCCCAGCTCGGACCCGTTCCGGGTTCACCCCTTGCCAACGCCATCGTCCTCCAGACCGGCGGACGCATCCAGGGCGGCAACACCGCCGGAAACGACCTGACCATCGACTCCAATCGCGGAATCTCCCTTCCCAGCGGTGATGGAGGTCTCCATGTCTGGACCGGCTTCACAATGAACTATGGCGGAGCGGTTTCCGGCGCTGGTAACTTCACCAAGTCCGACGGCGGCATCCTGAACTTCACCGGCACCGGTTCCTACACCGGGTCCACCAAGGCCACTGCAGGCACCTTGAACTTCAACGGAGCCACCATTCCGACCACGAGTTCGCTCGCTGTCTCCGGAGGCACCACCAACCTGAATGCCAGCACCGTCATCACCGCCGCCAACGCTGCGACCTCCGGTAGTTCCGTGACCAACTTCAACTCTGGAAGCTCATTCACGGTCAACACCGGAGGTTACCTCAGTGCTCAGGCCTCCACCATCAACATCAACAGCGGGGCGACGGTCTCCATCCCCCGCATCACGATGTCCGACGGCAGCGGAGCCGCCACCACGGTCAACCAGTCCGGCGGAACCTTTACGATCACCGGCACCGCTAACGGCGACACCACTTCGGACTCCTTCCTGATGGGCCACTGGGGCAACGGCTCCAACTCCACCTACAACCTCTCCGGCGGCTCACTCAATGCCTTCGGTGCGGAGCTGAAGCTCGGCTGGGACAGTTCTGCGGTCTACTTCAACCAGACTGGAGGCACCTTTAACACCCTCGGAATCGATCTGGCGAACGGTCGCAGCAATGCCGCCTCCTTCAACCTCCAGGGTGGTCGCGTCAACCTCGGAGCCAGCGGCATCGCAGCCAACGGAGCCAAGCAGGTCAACCTCGGTGGCGGCACCCTCGGTGCCTTCGCCAACTGGACCGGAGCCCAGGCGCTCAACTTGACCGGAGTCGCCAGCAGCGTGACCTTCAACACCCTCGACTCCGTGGACAGCACCACGCCCCGCAACATCACGCAGACTGCCGTGATGTCCGGAGCTGGCGGCATCATCAAGACGGGCGCAGGAAACCTCATTGTCTCCGGAACCCAGACCTACACCGGTGCGACGGCTGTGAACGGCGGCAAGCTGCACCTCAGCGGTTCGCTCGCTTCCAGCGTCACCACCAGCAGCACCGGCAACCTTCAGGGAGGAAACACCACCGCCACCGGAACCGCCACCGTGCCGAACCTGACGCTCAACGGCGGCGGAGTCACCGGACGCATCGGAACCACGGGAGACCTGGTCACCGTCACCGGCAGCTTCAGCGTTTCTGGTCCCAGCACCATCACCGCCAGCCCGAATTCGGTTCTGACCGTTGGAGCCCGTTACAAGGTGATCGACTACACCGGCTCCATCGGAGATTCCGGCTTCGGTGGCTTGACCCTGGCCCCGCTGACGAACCCACACATCTCCGCCACACTCTTCAACAATACGGTCGACACCTCGGTTGACGTGGAGATCACCTCTTATGATGCAGTGGTCTGGAAGGGCGATGTCTCCACTTCCTGGGATGTCCAGACAACCTCGAACTGGCGCCTGTCCTCCAACGCCGCCACGTCGAGCAACTTCTTCGACTTCGACGCCGTCATCTTCAATGACACGGCGACAACTGGAACCGTCGCTCTCACTGGGACCATCCAGCCGTCCGCCGTGGAGTTCGGAAACACCACAGCACTTGACTACACCCTCTCGGGCTCCCCCATCACGGGATCCACAGGATTGCTCAAGAATGGCAACGGCAAGGTCACCCTCCTGAACAACAACACCAACACGGGAGTCGTCACCATCAACGCCGGCACCGTCGCGGTCGGAAATGGCGGCACCACCGGTGCACTCGGTGGCAGCGGTGACATTGCCACCGCCGCAGCAGGAACTCTTGAGTTCAATCGCTCCGACGCCCAGACCCTGAGCCGTTTGGTCACCGGAACCGGAACCCTCCTCAAGAAGGGATCCGGCACCTTGAATGCCAACAGCGGAACTGCCCTGTTCCTTCCCACCAATCTCACGGTGGATCAGGGCACCCTTCAGGTCTCCACCGGAGTATTCAGCGGCAACCGAATGAACGGCGTCGGCCAGGTGGTGGTTAACTCGACAGGCACCCTCCTTTTGAGTTCTGCCCACTCCCTCGGTGGTGACAACAACGGCGTGAGCGAGCAGTTCTCCATCAACGGAGGCACACTCACCGTCAACGGAGAGCAGTATCTGACCAAGCTCACCCTCAACGGGGGGCTGATCAACGGCACCAACGAAATCCGCGTTCCGGCCAGCAATGACTACACCGTCTCAGGCTCCACTCCCAGTGTGATCTCCGCACGCGTCAACCAGGGCTTCTCGAGTCCAAACTGGAAGGTGTCCGATGTGACGGGTGACTCTGCCGCCGACCTCACGATCTCCGGCCAGATCACCAACACCTTCGCCCTCACCAAGAGCGGCGTCGGCACCATGGTGATCTCCGGAAACAACACCTACACCGGCGGCACGAACCTCAATGCCGGAACCCTCGAAGCCTCCTCCATCGCCGACGCCGGCGGTGTTGGTAGCATCGGTGCTTATACGACCGGCCTCCCAGGCTACCTCGGCATCGCCAATGACGCCACCTTCCGCTACACTGGAACCGGAGCCGAAACCTCGGCCCGAAACCTGTGGATCGACACCGGAGTGCAGAACAAGACCATCGAGGTCACCAGCGCCACTGGCTCGATCACCTTCAGCGGCACGGGCGGCAACATCAACAAGCCCTTCACCAAGACGGGCCTTGGTGCCCTGACCTTGGCCGATGTCATTGATGTCGGAGCCACCGTCACCGTCAACGGCGGTCGCCTCAGCCTCACCGGCGCCAACACCTACACCGGCGATACCACCGTCGAGTCCGGCACC
>JAIYDT010000346.1 GCA_027487355.1 Verrucomicrobiaceae bacterium | reverse complement strand
GGTCAGGGATCAGGGCGACCTTGCCGTTCCGGCTCTCGCCCGGAGCATGGTTCTAGCCCATTCAACCGCTGTACTTGTCTTTCCTCAACACTTCGACATCGGCAACATAGACGATCACTGACCAGTCTTTGAAATAGCGCCTCCCAACTTCATCCATGATCGTCTCGGCAACCTCGGAAGAAACGAGGGTGTCGATCTGAATGTTCCGGCCCTCCCACTCCGATGCGCGGATGCCGCGGGAACCTTCGCCCTCCACCATGGCCAGGGTCCAGCCCGAGGCTCCCCTCTCCTTGATCAGCGTGATGAGATCGTCGCGCAGGACGCGTTCCGCAATGATCGTGACTTTGCGAAGTGGGACTCTCAGAGCCATAAGGAAAGGTGGTGGGCGAGGGTTTGCAACAGAGGGATTCCAAAGGCGAGATTGAAGGGAAACGTGATCCCGAGGGCGAGTGTCAGGTAGTAGGCGGGATTCGCGCCCGGCAGGGCAACGCGAACGGCGGCTGGCGCGGCAATGTAGGAAGCACTGCCTGCCATCGCTCCAAGGACGACCGCTCCGCCAGGCGACAGCCCGGCGAGGAGCCCGGCAGACACCCCCAGGGCACCGTGCAGGACCGGGATGATGCAGCCAAGGATCAAGAGCCGAAGGCCCGCGCGCCCCGCATCGCGGAGTCGTTTCCCGGCAGCGAGGCCGAGTTCGATCATGAAGAGGCAGAGAGCCCCCTTGAACGCGGTCGCGAAAAAGGGCTGCACATCCTCAAGTTTCTTGGGGCCGCATGCCCAACCAATGAAGAGACCACCCAGCAGGAGCACGATGCTCTTGCCGGTCATCACCTCATGAAGCGCCTTCTTCCAACTGCCCTTTCCAGGGCCTGCCTGGTTGGCAAAGAGCAGCGCCACAATGATCCCGGGCACCTCGAGAACGGCAACCAGAGCGGGCAAAAAACCCTCCAGCTCCACCCCCGTTCTCTTCACGGCCTCCACTGCCGCAAGAAAGGTCACAACCGAGACCGACCCGTAGTGAGCCGCCACCGCTGCCGCATCCTCGACCCCGAGTCGACCGCAGCGTCGCATCAGGTAAAAGGCCGAAACCGGTGTGAGGATCCCGAGCGCCAGCGTCGCTGAAGCAGGAAGCAGCAGATCCCCGACCGAAGTGATGGCGAGAGCAGATCCACCCTTCAATCCGATCGCCAGGAGGAGGTAGATCGAGAGTCCCTGATAGACAGGCTCGGGGACGGCGAGATCACTTTTGATCCATCGCGCCGTGATCCCCATGACGAAACAGAGAACGACGGGGGAGATCAGGTTGTCAGCGAGCGCGTTCAAAAGGGGTGAAATCTAGACGAAGATCCTTTCGCAACGACTATGCCCAATCCCGAAAGGAGTCAACGCAGGCGTTCCTGAGAAGCGGGCGTGGCGAGGGTATCCCTTCACATCCCCTATCCTGGCCTGTGCTCGGATTTGCCGACAAAACCCGCGCGGTTCAGCGCTTAGCTGGGTGACATGAAGATCTCACCTTGCACCTCCAGTCTGGTTGTCGGCCTGGCTTTCGCCACCGCCCCTCTCAATGCTCAGGAAACGCCTGCCATGCCCAATCGTCCGCGCTTGGCGCCCATGGAGCGGGCCGAGCGCGTCGAGCGCATGTTGCGCGAGAATCGTGTGCGCGCCCCCGAGGAAGCCGCAAATGAAAAGCCATGGCGCATCGGCGTGATGGTAAAGCCTGTCGATGACTCCCTCCGCAGTCATCTGGAGATCCCGTCAAACACGGGACTCGTCGTCACGAAGTGCGAGAACGAGAGCCCCGCCAGCAAGGCCGGGATCATGGAAAACGACATCATCCTGTTCGCGGCGGACCGACCGGTTGGGTCCCTCGAGGACCTCCGCGAGGCGGTGGAAAAGTCCGGCGAGTCCCTATCGTTGAGCACGCTTCGCAAAGGCCAGAGACGCCAGGTCGTCATCCGCAAGGAGATGCCGAAACCGCCGGAGATCCGCCCGGTGCCGCCCACGCCGGATGCTCCACCCACCTTGCCGAGTCAAGCCGCGCCGCTGCGCGAGCAGGAAGCGATGATGCGTCGCATGTCCGCCCAGAACTCCCAAGTGATGGAGCGTCTGGAACGCCAGGAAAAGGAAATGGCGCGACTCCGCAACCAGCTCGAAGAGATGACCAAGGCCATGCGCGAGATGAAGCGCGATGGCCAGAAGAAGGATGGCGAGGTGAGAAGGGATGGCGAGGTGAGAAGGGATGGCGAGGTGAAGAGGGATGACGAGGTGAAGAAGGATTGAGCTCATCCTCCCGACACGAGACCCGGACGCAGAAGTCCGGGTCTCTGTCACCCCTCTGCATCGACTGAGGCGAGTCTTGCGTCCTCAGTTCACGGCCTTGGGTGCCATTTCCCGCCGCCACGCCTCTCGAATCTTCAGGGCCAAGGGCCTGATTCCATACCAGCCCAGGCCAACGGCCTGGGTTCCATGGTCATGAGGAATCGAGGGCTGAAGGCCCGATCCATTTGGGTGAGAGGATCGGACGTTAAACGCGCCTGGAATGGAACGGGCCTTCAGCCCTCGGGAAGCTCTCGGTTCCAGTTCATGGGGCGATGCCCCATGCTGGTATGGAACAGGCCTTTGGCCCTCGAATCTCAAGTTGAGGCTAACGGCTGGCAGGGTTTGTAGATGTCCGAACACTTGAATTTCGGGACTGACCCTCGCCATTTCGCAACTGACCTTGGCCATTGCGACCCTCGCCCTGCACTGGTCCTCGCGGTTGAATTCGATGGTCGATGAAAGTGGTGTGAACGGATTTCAACTTCAGTCTTGATGACGTTGAATGGCAATGAGCAATCTTCCCGGGAAGGTCAGAACCATGGTATTAGGATGCTCATTCTCTTGCAGATCCGTGGCTGGATCGTTGGCCCTTGTTTCAGCCATCCTGTTGTGGATCTGGGGCACCCCGACTTATGGTCAAAACGGTGGACTGGATGGTGGTTTCGGGCCGCCCTTGCTGTCGAACACCGCTGGCGGAATGCGGGTGCTGGCGGTCGCGGAGTCCGGTGGAAAAATCCTTGTCGCTGGGGACTTCGACACGGTGGACGGGCAGCCGGCCGGAAGGTTGCTGAGACTGCTGCCGAACGGAGCTGCCGATCCTACTTTCATTCCTGGGGCAGGTGCAAACGCCGCGATTCGCTGCATGTTGATCCTTTCAAACCAGAAGATCCTGATCGGTGGGGACTTTACTCAATATGACGGAATTCAGAGGGGTCGCATCGCCCGATTGAACAGCGACGGGACTTTGGATACTGGATTCAATCCGGGCAGCGGCTTCGACGGGCCGGTTCACTGCCTGCAAACACAGTTCCAGATTCCTTCGAACTACTTTGTGGGCGGTAATTTCTCCAACTACAACGGGACTCCCCGCGCCAATCTCGCGCTGCTGAATTCATCTGGGGTTGTCAGCACGAGTTTCGCTTCCGGAACAAATGGTCCGGTTTACGCCATGTCGAGTGGCTCGTCCCTGCCGGCATTTTCCACATTGCTCATCGGTGGAGATTTCAGCATGGCAGGTGGATCTCTCCGCAACAGACTCGCCGGGTTCGCGACCAACGGCAGCCTGATGTCTTTCAACTCAGGGCTGGGTCTGGGACCCAATGGCATCGTCCGGTCCATCGAACGGCTCGACTCGTCATCCGCAGTCTGGATCGGAGGATCATTCAGCCACTACAGCGGCTGGTCTCGCCAGAACCTTGCCATTCTGGACACCTCCTCCAGCAGTCTTGGAGGAATTACGGATTATTTGAATTCGGCTCCTATCGCTGCGATGGACGGTCCGGTTCATGCGATGGCAGCGCTGGATTCCTTTTCCATGTTTGTCGGGGGAGCATTCTCGACACTGGGCAGCTTGCAGAAGAACAAGTTTGGGGTGCTTCGGAGTTTCAGTTTCGGCTCGGCCTCCGCCTGGGGTGTGGATACAACTTACAGCACCGGGACCGGCCCGGATGGGGACGTTCTGACCGTTCGTCGAACCAGCGACGGGAAGGCCTTGATCGGGGGTGGATTTCAGACGGTGAACGGTACGCCAAGATCCGGCATCGCCCGTTTGCTTGGCAGCGCGGGGTCATCGCCTCCTGCTGTTCCGCAGGGATTCCTCGCGGAAGCGGTCTCGAATTCGGAGATCATGGGACTTTGGAATTCTGTTTCCAACGCCACCGGCTACCTGGTCGAATCAAGTTCGGACGGTGTATCAGGCTGGACGACCCTTGCTGACGTCTCCACCAACCGTGCCGTGGTCTCCGGTTTGGCAGCGGGCACCAACCGGCACGTGCGAGTCAGGGCTTACAACTCCAACGGAAATGGTGAATCTTCGGCAACTATTTCGACCGCCACCGCTGCCGTTCCTTGGGATGGAGCAGGTCGGGCCGATCCCGCGATCCCGGTGGTAGATGTGCCGGTTCTCGATGCCTGTGCGGTTGCTCCGGATGGCTCACTCATCGTCGCAGGAGCCTTCAGTAGGTCAAATCTTCCCGCCACAGTGGTGCGCTATCTGGCCAACGGGACTCTTGATCTGTCATTCAATGTCGGGAGCATGTCCATCGGTTCCGGCTACACGTTGGCGATTGATCCATTCGGGAAAATCTATGTAGGGGGCACCTTCACCTCGGTCGGCGGATTTGCACGCGATTCACTGGTGCGCTTGTTGCCGAATGGGGCCGTGGATCCATCCTTTGACCATGGTCCGGGCTCTACCGATCAACCGCTGGACCTTGGCCTCCAGCATTCGGGAAAATTGATCGTCGCCGGATCGGACACGTTCGCAGGACGAATAACGGGTGATCTCATTCGCTTGAATCAGGACGGCTCTCTTGATCGGTCGTTCACCGGACTCGTGGACCGGCTGAGCGGCATGAAGGTTCTCTCGGACGACCGAATCCTCATCTGGGGCAGCTCAATGGTTGTGAACGGAAAGGCCGCCCAGGATGTTGCAGTACTTACGGCCGACGGGCAAATCGATCCGTCGTTCACGCCGGTCGATGTCAGTGGCACGGTAAATGATGCGATTTCCCTGCCCGGCGGGAAATGGCTGATCGCAGGAAGCATCACGGCTGTCTGGGGAGTTCCCACCAAAGGGATCGCCCGGCTAAGCGGCGATGGCACGTTGGACCAGTCGTTTTCATTGCCGGAAAGCCCGAATCAATCCGTCTCCTCCGTCGTTGTTCAGCCGGATGGAAAGCTTGTGATCATAGGCAGCTTCTCATCGATTGGCAGTAGGATCTTCCGTGGAATCGTTCGCGTTCATTCGAATGGCGCGATCGACGACGATTTCCGGCCTGGGTCCGCCTTTTCCGCAGCATCAATTCTATACAAGGTCGTTCAGTTGCCGGATTTGCGAATCTGCGTGGTGGGGCAATTCGACACCTACGCCGGAGGTTCCTATAGAGGCCTGGCGTTCATCATGGGTGACGTCCCTCCGTCACAAGCGCCATCCGCCAATGGGCTGAGCGTCCAAGCTACCGCCGATGCGGGATCGCTACTCACCTGGACTGCCGCCACCCAGGCCTTCGATTATCTGGTTCAATCCAGCGCCAACGGATCGTCCGCCTGGCAGACCGTCAAAACCGTGGAGTTCGGCACGCTGGCCACCGTCATGCCCTATCCGCAGTCCGCGTCGCCCGTGTTTTATCGTGTCGTCGCCCGGAACCATGCCGGCGAGACGCCAGGAAACGTCGTGCCGGCCGTTTCCAACGACGCCTATCTTGCCTGGCGAATCCGCGAGGGCGGTGGTGCCAACAGGCAAAGCCTTTCGGACGATGATGGCGACGGAGTGCCCCTGCTGCTGGAATACGCCTTCGCGATGAATCCCCACGCGCACGACCGAAGCGGGCTCCCGGAGGTAGCGATGGTTGGAAACAACCTGAGCATTCTTTTCGAGGAGGTAAGACCGGATGTGGCCTATGAGGTAGAGACATCCACCGACCTGATCGACTGGAAAACAGAGGGAGTTTCGGTGTTCCGATCCACCTACTCCATCGGGTGGGTCCCCGTGGAGCCCGGAACCAAGCGGTTCCTCCGGATTCGCGTGGCTCGCTGAGATCACCATCTCTGGAGCGTTCCTAGCCTTCGTAGCTTCAGCATGTAGCCCGCTCGAATAGGCTTTCGGATAGGTTGTCGTGATAAACCAATCAGAAAAAACGGACACCCAATCAAACTGAACTTTCATCGTAACCCACCATTTCCGGTACCGTCTGGTAGAGCCCATAGATCCGCGTGCAGTTTCCGTCTAGGATGGCTTGTTGCTCGGTGGGGGAGAGCTGGGAAATGTAGCGGCGGACAGCATCTGCCCAGGCTTGGTAGGACTCGATGCGGAGGAGGCAGACGGGCCAGTCGGTGCCGAACATGACGCGGGCGGGGCCGAAGAGCGTGAGCGTTTCCTCGACGTAGGCCTGGAGGGTGGCGTGGTCGAGGTCGGCGTCGAGGACTTCGGTGACCAGGCCGGAGAGTTTGACGCCGGTGATGTTTTCCCGCTTCGCGAGTTCGGCCATGCCGGCTTTCCAGGCGGGGGCGATGCGGCCCTTGCGGATTTCCGGCTTGGCGATGTGGTCGAGGATGATCGGCAGGTCCGGTTGGCGATCGACGAGCTGGATGGCGACGGGAAGCTGCCGTTGGAAGATCAGCAGATCGTAGCGCAGGCCGAAGGAGGGCAGCAGGGCGAGACCGCGATGGAAGTCATCGCGCAGGAAATACTCGTCGGGTTCCTCCTGAAGCACGTGACGCACGCCCTTGAGCTTGGGATGCGGGGAAAGGCGGGCGAGGTCCTTTCCGACTTCTTCATCGATCAAAGGCACCCAGCCGACCACGCCCTGGATGAGCGGGGTCTGGTCGGACAGCGACAGCAGCCAGTCCGATTCCTCGATCACCTGTCGCGCCTGAACGACGACCGTGCCGCTGACTCCCGCCGCAGCGGTGGCGGCGGCGAGTTCGGGCAGGAGCTGGTCCTGTGCAAGCGGGCTGCCCGGC
>JAIYDT010000184.1 GCA_027487355.1 Verrucomicrobiaceae bacterium | reverse complement strand
TCCAAGTTCCAAGTTCCAAGTTCCAAGTTCCAAGTTCCAAGTTCCAAGTTCCAAGTTCCAAGTTCCAAGTTCCAAGTTCCAAGTTCCAAGTTGAGCAGAGGGAGGGGTCAGGATTCAGGGGCCAGGTAGAAGGATCTCTTCCTTCAATGTTCGATGTTGGACGTTCAATGTTCGATGTTCCAATCTCCCGCATGCCCCTTTCCGGCTTCCTCTCTCCTTCCACCCCCTCACTGAAAATCTGCGGCGTCACCCTGGAAAAGGATGCCCGGAAACTGGTCGAGCTCGGAGTCGAGGCCTTGGGCGTGAATTTCTGGCCGAAATCAAAGCGCTATCTCGATCCCTCTCAGGCCGCTTGGCTCAAGTCGCTCTCGGGGAAGATCCTCCGCGTCGGGGTATTCGTGAATCCGGACATCGAGGAAGCCATCGGACTGGTTCGCGCCGGGCTGATCGACGTCATCCAGCTCCATGGCGACGAGACACCCGAAACCGCCGCGCCCATCCGCCTGGCAGGCATCCCCTTCATCAAGGCCATCGGCGTCCACGGAGCAGGCGAACTCGACCGCGCCGCCGACTTCCAGGCCGACGCACTCCTCCTCGACGCTCCCGCACCGGGCGTCTATGGCGGCACCGGGGAAACCTTCGACTGGTCGGTCGCAGCAGCCTTCATCGCGAAACATCCCGGTCTGCCAGTCATTCTCGCAGGCGGGATCGTCCCCGGAAATGCCGCTGCCGCACTCGCCGCCGTCCATCCAGCCGCACTCGACGTCGCGTCCGGCTCCGAAAGCTCACCCGGCATCAAGGATTTCGAGAAAGTGCAGGCACTGCTCTCAGCGCTCCAATCCGGGGGCTGAGGCGATGGGGCACGACGACCAACGCCCGGCCTCTCTTGTCTTCATTCTTCAAGTCTTGCGTCTTGAGTCTCCTTTATCCTTCCATCTGAAATCTCCCCACGTCTGGACAAACCGCCATCGCTGTCCCATGGATGGCTTGTCATGAACGCTTCCTCGTCCGAAAGATCGCACCTCTGCGAATCACCCCGGGAGGAGCTTGCCAACAGCCTGACCCACGGCCTCGGCATCGTTCTCAGCATCGTCGCGCTGGTGGTCATGATCCTTGCCTCGAAAGGTGAGTCGATGCGGATGGCCTCGGTCTCGATTTTCGGCACCACGCTGATCCTGCTCTATTCGTCCTCCACCCTCTACCACTCGCTCAGCGGCCATCGAGCGAAGGCCTTCTTCCAGTGGCTCGACCATGCCTGCATCTACCTTCTCATCGCCGGTTCCTACACCCCCCTGACCCTGGTCACCCTCAGCGGCCCGCGTGGCTGGACCCTGCTCGGAGTTGTGTGGATCCTCGCCCTCGCCGGAGTCGTCGTGAAATCCGTCTTCAAGGGCAAGAAGGACCACTGGATCTCCACTCTGCTTTACATCGCCATGGGCTGGCTGGTCCTGCTCGTGATGGGACCCCTCACCAAGGTCATGCCTGCTGCCGGAATCGGGTGGCTCGTCGCAGGTGGCTGCTCCTACACCTTCGGCACGCTCTTCTTCGCCTGGCGGAATCTCCCGTTCAACCACGCCATCTGGCACCTCTTCGTCCTCGGCGGCAGCGCCTGCCACGTGGTCGCTGTGGTCGCCTACATCCTCCGCTGACACCGTGCCCGAACTCCCTGAAGTCGAAACCACCCGCCGAGGGATCGAACCCCACCTCGTCGGGGCCAGCTTCACCGAGGTCATCCTCCGTCGTCGCGATCTGCGGCAGCCCATTTCTGAAACGATCGACTCGATCGCAGGGATAAAGGTCACGGCTGTTAGACGCCGCTCGAAGTATCTGATCGTCGATCTCTGCGATGGGGCCTCGCTGCTCATCCATCTTGGCATGTCCGGCAGCCTTCGGGTGATCGATCCCTCCTCTGACTGGAAGACCCACGACCACGTCGGCCTCTCGCTCAGCACCGGACGCCAGCTCCGCTACCATGATCCGCGACGCTTCGGCATCGTCCTGCATCTGCCCTCCGGCGATCCCTTGATGCACCCGCTTCTGGAAACCCTCGGCCCGGAACCCCTCGGCGACGACTTCACCACGGCAGCGCTTGCTGGAGCACTCGAACGGAAATCGATCCCAATCAAGGTCGCTTTGATGGACGCGAAGATCGTCGTCGGCGTCGGCAACATCTACGCCTCCGAATCGCTCTTTCGCGCCGGCATTCTTCCAAAGACCCCCGCCAACAAGGTTTCGAAGCCCCGACTCGCCCGGCTTGTCGAGTGCATCCGCACCGTCCTCCAAGACTCGATCACCGAAGGCGGCACGACCCTCCGCGATTTCCTCAAGTCCGACGGCGAGCCCGGCTACTTTCGACAGAAACTCTTCGTCTATGAGAGAAAGGGCGAGCCCTGCCGCACCTGCGCCACCCCGATCCAGCACACCGTCATGGCCCAGCGCTCCACCTACTGGTGCCCGAAATGCCAGAAAAAATGACGAATGAGGAATTTCCGAATGTCGAAACCCTCCCACTCTTCTCTTGTGTCTTCGCGTCCTGAATCTTGAGTCTTCTCCTCCCTTCAAACTGAACACTTGAACCTAAAAACTTTTGATAAATGACCCGCGAAACCCTCGCCGACGTCCTCGATGAAATCGCCCAGCTTCTCGAACTGAAGGGCGAGAATCCCTTCAAGATCCGCGCCTACCGTCAGGGGGCCGAGGTCGT
>JAIYDT010000434.1 GCA_027487355.1 Verrucomicrobiaceae bacterium | reverse complement strand
GCTGAGCCGCATTGTCAAAGATCTGGTTCGAGGGGACTAAAAAGCCGATCGGGTGTTTCCACCACGACCGACTGTCGGTCTCTCGCGTCGCCCGCTTCGTGGCGACAGGCGCAAGCTACTCTACCCGAAGCCCACGGGTCAATTCATTTTGTGAGCTTTTTTTGAAACCTTTCGCCCACAAACCCGCAACGCCCTCATTACCAATAAAAAAGACCCGGGAATTTTTTGGTGCAGGCACCCTGGCTGACCGGTTTTCCCTTCATTTTTTGGAAAGGTTTTGCGTGGTTGGGGGGGCCAGGGCCGGAATTCCCTGAAGGCAGTTCATGACTACTGAAATTGCCGTAGTATTGGACCGGATTCAGCATCCGAATCCCTTCCTGATTGGATCCGCAAGATTGCAACAGCCAGCTCGCGATTTGAGCGAACTGGCGGCCGGGTCCACCTCCAATAGTCGCATGCGAGGCCAAGCCCCGCATCGCCAGTCAACGAATGAGAGACGCGGGTGGTAGTACAGGAACAACAGGCTCCGGCACGCAGGTCCGCGATTCAGTTTCGCTTCGCCATCCGCTTGCGGAAATGGGGAACGAACTCCGCTTCCAGCCACTTGAAAGCGGCCTCCAAGCCCTGCTCGCGATAAAGCTTTCCGATTGAAGCCTCGACCCGGGTGGGATTGCCGAATGCGCTAAGGAAGTCGTTGGATGTCAAGGCCGTGAACCATTCACCGTCCATGCATTTGCGCTCGTTCAGCACCCATTCGCGGGCGAACAGTGCAAGTACGGCGTCCCCCACCCATGCGCATTCACGCTCCAACCGGATTTCTTCGTCCTTACGGCTCACGGCGGGATGTTGATCTCAGTGAATCGGTCGCGCCAGCTTGTTCATGCGGTCGCGTTGGATCTTTTCGCGAAGGTGCTGTTCCGAATCGGCGTCCCAGTAGCCAGGTTGCAGCTCCATGAAGACGCTTGAGTACGGGATGGCGGTGTTGGTCCGGATCACCAGCACATCGAAACTTCGGCTCGCGTCCTCCATCAGAGTCAACAAGGCCTGATGGTCAAGCTCGGTCGTTTCATTGGAGTGCAACGAGTTGCCTATCTGCTTCCTGAGCTCATCAACACCCGGCGCGTAGTCATTCTCGATAGAACGTATTTCGCGAGCCAGATAAATCCGTGGTCGAACATGCTCTGTCTGTTCGATCGACCGGAGTACGAAGTCCACCGCCTCGGGAATTTCCACCGGCGCGTAAACCTGATGAACTCCTGCTCGGCTGTGGGCAGGAAAGGAGGCCTCGCTGACTACGATCCAGTTTCGGTATCCCAGCTGATTGACCTGGGTGGCCACGGCCCCTTTCCAGTCGCTGCCGGACTGCACGAACGCACACCCGCTGGCAGCCACCGCGAAACCGGCCGTCAACAACCATCGGGTAAAGCTCATCTGCGGTGAGTAAAGCCCGACAGTTGCTGAGTGTCAACGTGCAGCCCGTCACATCAGTTGGGCACCAGCTTCGGCCAGCTCGGAACGCTCGCCACGGCTCAACGCCACGTGAGCGGCCAGGGCCTGCCCCTTGAGGCGGTTGCGGGTGTAAACCAGGCCGTTGCTGCGACTGTCCACGTAGGGGTTGTCAATCTGCGCCGGGTCACCCACCAGAACCAGCTTCGAGCCGCGCGACATGCGGGTGACGATGGTCTTGGCCTCCTGCGGGGTGAGTTGCTGTGCCTCGTCGAGGATGAAGAAGCGGTTCGGGATCGAGCGACCCCGGATGTAGCACAGGGCCTCGATTTCGAGAATTCCCTGATCCATGAGGACTTCATACGGCTTCTTCGCTCCGGAATCGGGGCCGTCCTTCTTCACCTGCTTGCGACGGGGACCGAGAGGTGCGGAAGGCCGCATGAGCAGATCGAGGGCGTCGTGAATCGGCTGCAACCAAGGGCGCATCTTCTCATCAAGCGAGCCAGGAAGATAACCGAGTTGATCACCCATCGCGACCACTGGACGGCTGACCGTGAGGCCATTGTAGCGTCGGTTGAACATTTCGTGAAGTCCGGCGGCGACGGCGACGAGAGTCTTGCCTGTACCGGCATGTCCGTAGCAGGTGACAAGGGAGATGTCGGGGTTGAGGAGGGCGTCGATCAGGCAGCGCTGGCCGAGGTTCATCGGCTTGAGCGACTGACCGTCCGGGATCTTCAGGCATTCCGGAATCTGCAACCGGACGAAACTGCCATCCGGCGCGAGTCGGGCGGGAATGGTCTGCTTTTCCCCGGAACTGAGCAGTACGTATTCGTTCACGGTGACGTTTCCGCGCACATCCCCGTCCACCTCAATGATGCCAGAACTGGCGAAGCGCTGGAGGTCCATCGGCGCGATCTCGATACGACGGGTCTCGTAGTTCGAAACCTCGCGCACATCGACCTTGTCGTTGAGATAATCCTGGCACTCGATGCCCACCGCGCGGGCCTTGAGCTGCATGTTGATGTCCTTGGTGACCAACACCACGGGAGCGGAGTTATGCTGCATCAACAGCAGGCAAGCGGCGAGGATGCGGTGATCGACACGCTCGCGGTCAGGAAAGATGCGGTAAAAGCGGTTGAGCTCCTCGGAATTCTTCGTGCAGCTCGATGGATCGTAGATCACGAGGCGCAGGGTTCCACCGCCTTCGGTGGCGACACCCTGGGTCACCTTCTCGGTGCAGGAGAAAAGATCGGTCAGCCGCCGATGGACCCGGCGGGCATTGGCACCGCGCTCGGTCTGCTCGGACTTGAAGCGATCCAGTTCCGAGAGAACGTCAACGAGCACGCAGAGGTGGTTTTCCTTGAAGCGCTCGATGCAGGCCGGGTCATGGAGGAACACGTTCGTGTCGAGAACGTAGTTTTTGACGATCTGGGACGGGGCTTTCAGGCCGAAATCCGAGGGCTTTGCCCTGGAACCTGCTGACTTCCTCCCGGACAGGCCCTCCGCTAGATTGTTCTCCTGGAAGAGGCGTGCCTGAGACTCGTCGGTACGATTGATCATTTGGGGGTTGTTGTGATGGGACACATGGCGGGTAACGTAGGGAGGTGTCCCGGCCCGCCGCCGGTCACCAACAAATCGCCTGAATGCGACCTCGTGAGTGCCTTTTTACTCAAGATACCTGAAGTATTGCCAGTCCGATTGGGATGACAACTCCGAAATGATCAAGCGCACAAAAAAGACGCCAGGTCCGCCCGCTTGATTTTCCCGAGCTCACTACGGGGAATGCGGTCGATGATCCTCGTTTCAGCGAGTCTTCTGAAACCGGGAGCGATCCGCGCGTAAGACTCCAGAGTCCGCGCGATCAGTTCCGCATTCACGGCCCGTTCAAACACCGGAATCAGCCGATGCCCGGCGCGCTGGTCAGGCAGCGCAACCACCGCGAAGGTTCCAGCCTTCAGCGCATCCTCGGAAAGACCGATCAACTCGCGTTCAATGGCTTCGGGATCCACCAACTCACCGAGCACCTTGATCACCGAATCCATGCGACCAAGCGGCGTCAACTGCCTGCCATCGACGAGAACCCGATCGCCCGTCGCATGCCAGTCCCCCGCTCTTGGAAGCCAGGTGCGACCTTTCGCACCTTCCGTCACAGCTCCTGAAAAGAGCGCCGGGCCCGCCACCAGCAAGCGCCGTTCCTCGTCATTCGAAACCTGCCAGATGTCCAGCAGCGGCAGCGGTGCAAATTGATACGATGAATCCAGTAATTGAGGGGATTGCGTGGCGATCTGCGAGCCGGTTTCCGTCATCCCATAGCTGGCCAGCACCGGCCATCCAAGAGCACGAGCAGCTCGTCCGGTGGATTCTTCCAGACGACCACCGCCCACGACCACCACCCGCAGCAAACGAGGAGCCTTGAGACCCGCTTGGACCAGATCGAATACCTGGGTGGGAACCAGGGACACATGGGTGACGGACGAGACCGCGCACCATTCTCTGAAACGCGGGGCATCCCATTTCCCGGTGAATTCCGCGAGTCGGCAGGCCGCCTCATAGGATCTCGCGACCACACCAAAGCCCCCGACGTGGTGCAGCGGGAGAGTCAGTCCCCAGCAGGCAGTTTCATCGACGAGCAGATGCCGGTTCACGGCGGCTGCGGAAAGCTGAAGGGCGTTCTTTGAAAGTGCGATCCACTTCGGCGTTCCCGACGAGCCCGAAGTTTGAAAAAGCACGTGCCCTTCCAATTCCCCAACTCCCCTCGCCCATACGCCCATCTCCGCATCCCCCATCGCGAGCGGCTCGGGATTCGTCCAAAAGGCGGGGTCGATCAAACGAGTCGCGTCCATACCAAGGCGTCCAGCAGATCATCAAATCCAAGCCCCTTCCCTCCCGGTGGTTGGAAAGTGGGCGACCACGGACCCAGATACTCCGAAAACGCGTTCGCTTCGAACAAATGATGCGTCTGGAGCCCGCAAACGGGAACAACCCCCCGGAACGTGAGCCCCAGCCTCGCCGCCTCCCAGGCCGCGAAACACTGTCCGAGCGGATGGTCCATGTAACTGGTCACGACGAGCGGTCGACCGCGTTTCGCCGCCGCCTCGGCGAGCAGCCAGGGTTCGTCGATGGCGGGCTTCAGGACCAGCACTTGGGCGGCATCGCAGTTCGGTGCAGCCTCGCGATCCACCGCCAGACGGACTCCGGTGGCCTTTTTCAAGGTGGTCCAGGTGGTCTCCGAATAGGGGCAGGGATCCTCGATGAAATCGATCCGCCGCCGGGTGTCGTCCGGCAGTGCTTTGAGAAACTCCGCCATTTCGACTGCCTCACCGCTTTCATTGAAATCGATCCGCCACATCAGCTTCGGAAACGCCCCTACCTGCTCGTTGAGAAATCTCCCCAGTGAATCCAGATCGCGGTTTCCCTTGAGCTTGATGGTGGTGAACCCCGCCTCGACCGCAGCGGCCACGGTCGCCGCCTCTTTCGAAACCAAGGTCGCGTGACTCGTCGGAATCTCCATGTCCTCGAACAGCCAGTCGTCATTTTCACGGGAAATCCCGTCCATTTCCGCGCAGCGCACCGCACGTCGAACGATCGATCGACGTCGCTCACCCGCAAGATCCTCCAGGCATTTTTGAAGCGTTGGATCGCCCAGTTCCGGCCACGGATGCAAGCAGCCGAAGCCCGATCCGATCCGGATCAGCACGCCATTGAACTCCCTGCGCGACGAAGCCGCGTTGAGTTTTGAGTGGCTCTTGAGCTGGTAGTGGGAAATCCACACCGGCGGGCGGGAACTATTGGAAACGTCCATGAAAAGTCGTCAGTGGATCAGCACGGCAACGGTGTGGAACGCCGCCGCGAAGAGGATGAGCTGCAAGCCGGCGAGAGCCAGCAGCCGGTTGTAGCCGGGGCCGGGCTCGGTGGTGATGATTCCCCACAGAATCCGCAGGCCTAGCCCGAAGACCGGCGCACTGGCCATCATCCACTCCGGATGCTTGAAAAAGATCCAGCCGAGTCCCGCCAGCGCGGCCACCTTGGTTTCCAGCCAGATGATCGAAATCGCGAACTTCGGTCCGAGTCTAACAGCCAGTGTGCGCTTTCCAGTCGTGGCATCCTCTTCCCGATCACGCAGGTTGTTGATCGAGATCAGCACCGCCGAAAGCAGGCCGATCTGCCCGCCTAACAGCAGGGCCTCCTGTCGCCACTCGCCGGTCTGCACGAACACCGTGCCGGTCACCGCGACGAAGCCGAAGAACAGGATCACGAACAGTTCGCCAAGCCCGCGATACGCCAGTGGCCAGGGTCCGCCGGTGTAGCCGTAAGCGAGGAACAGCGATGGCACGCCGATCGCCAGCATCGGCCAGCCCCTTTGCAGATAGAGTGGCACACCACAGGCGAACGCCAGCACGAGGAAAACCACCGCCCAAAGCATCACGGTCTTCCGCGAAAGCAGGCCACTCGCCGTCACCCGTATTGGGCCGAGTCGCTTGGCCGTGTCTGCGCCCTTCGCGGCATCAATTGCATCGTTGAAAAAGTTCGTCGCGATCTGGATGCACACCGCCCCGGCCAGGGTGAAGAAGGCCAGCCAACCGTCCCACGATCCAGTCAGTTTCCACGAAAGCACGCAGCCCGCCCACACTGGCACGACGGCGGCTGGTAGGGTCTTCGGCCGGGAAGCCAGGAGGATGGGTTTGATCAGACTCATTTCCCCAGAAATTCCTCAGTTGTGGTCCCAATATCCTTCATGATCTGCCTCAACAGCAATGGAGACAGATCTCGTCCCTTGTGAACCGGCACGGTGGTTGCGCGACCATCCTCATGTCGATACTGCACGTGAGAACCGCGCTGCCTTACAGGGGCGAATCCCAGCTTTTCCAGCAAGCGACACACCTCAGAGGGCTTCAAAACAGGAAGACTTCCCATTTCAGGCCACGCGGATGAGTTGGGTGCCAACGAACTCCGCGTCCATGTGCGGGTCCCCATCCTCCAACAACATGCCGATCACTTCGGAAAGATTCTCCTGAAGCTCCTCAAACGTTTCCGCCTGGCTGTGAGCCCCTGGAAACCCAGGCACGTGTCCGACCAGAAGGCCAGTGGAGGAATCGCGTTCGACGACTGCGGTGAACGTTTTCATTGGTCACAAATGATTCGCACGATTGGATTGCTCGGTCAAGGCACCCTCGGGAATTTCGAGAAATCAGGCTTTCGCTTCTCAATGAACGCCTGTTTCCCTTCGCGGCCTTCCTCGCTCATGTAATAGAGCAGTGTGGCATTGCCGGCGAGGTCGAGCAGGCCCATCTGGCCGTCGCAGTCGGCATTGAGGGCGGACTTCAGGCAGCGCAGAGCCAGGGGTGAGTGGACGAGCATTTCGCGGCACCACTGGAGGGTCTCTTTTTCAAGATCGGCGAGCGGAACGACGGTGTTGACCAGCCCCATGTCGAGGGCCTGCTGGGCGTCATACTGGCGGCAAAGATACCAGATTTCCCGGGCCTTCTTCTGACCGACGATGCGGGCTAGATAGCTGGAGCCGAGTCCTCCGTCGAACGACCCGACTTTCGGACCAGTTTGGCCAAAGCGGGCATTGTCAGCGGCGATCGTGAGGTCGCAGACAATGTGCAGCACATGGCCGCCGCCGATCGCGTATCCGGCGACCATTGCCACCACCGGCTTTGGCAGCGAGCGGATCTTTTTCTGGAGGTCCAGCACGTTGAGGCGCGGAATGCCGTCCTCACCGATGTAGCCAGCATGGCCGCGGACCTTCTGATCGCCACCGGAGCAAAAGGCCAGGTCGCCCTCGCCGGTGAGGATGATCACCCCCACCTTCGGATCCTCGTGGGCCAGATCGAAGGCCTTCAAAAGCTCCATCACCGTCTTCGGACGAAAGGCATTGCGCACCTCCGGGCGGTTGATGGTGATTTTGGCAATCTGCCCCTCATCCGTCGTTTCGTAACGGATGTCCTCGAATTCTTTCACGGTGGACCACATGACGTGGAGAGTGTGGGCGCAAAACGCCCAAAATCCTAAGCATAAAATTCAAAACGGAAGTAGCGAGATTCAAAGACTCAGCTCTCTTCCATCCGTGTACATGACCGATCATCCGTGGCTAAAAACTCCCCCACCACGCCTGAAAACTCCTCCGCCGCCTCCCACGGCACCCGATGCCCGGCCTTTTCCACCACCGTGAGCTTCGCGCCTTGAACTGCGGAAACCGCCCGCTCGCCGAGCAGGCGGAACTTTTCATCTCGACCGCCCGCGACCCACAGCAGCGGCATGCGGATCTCCGAAAGCCTGTCCCAGAGCGGCTCCTGCGCCCCGAGCGACCAGTCCATGAAACTCCGCGCCACTTCCTGTTTTCGGCTCGCCAGCAATCTCCGATCCGCCATGCCCACGGCCTCACCACCGAGCACCGGCTGGGCATTCCAGGCTGTTAGAAAGTCCCGCCATTCCATCTGAAGCGCCTTTGCCGCCCATTCGGAGTCCTGAACCCGTCTCGCAGACCGCTCCTCCTCCGACTCCAGCCCCGGATGCGCTGAAACGATGATCGCCGCGTCCCAGGGCGAGTCCTTCTCCAGCAGGGCATGCAGGGCCAAGCGCCCCCCCATCGAGTAGCCCAACAGAACCCTCGGTCCCGGAGTCGCGCGGGCCTCCTCGTTCAGCGCCCGACCGAACTCCGCGATCGGCATCGGACAACAGGCCACGAATCGCCACAGATCCACCCGCCGCACCGCCCAGCCCGGCACGGCAAAATCCTGCCAGTCCGCCGCTTGGCCGACTGCTCCGTGCAGGCACCAGATCGTTCCCTTCATCTTCTCTGGCCCAAAGGGTAGTTGGTGGTGTTCGCCGCGACCATCCCAAACGACGACAGGCCGCCTACTTCAAGAACCTCTTGATCAGAAAACTCACGGCATCATCACAGGCCGGAGCCCCCAGGCCGGAGTCGATGTTGCAGGCGGCGACGACGGCGAACTTCTTGTCCGGAGCCAGCCACATGACCGCATAGTTCATGGTGTTCGTGCCATTGTGGGTGAGCGCGGTGCCACCGGCCCACGATCGTTCGAATCGCCGCCAGCCCACGCCATACTCGTCGCTCGGTGGCACCGGCGTGTGCAGGAACTTCAGCGTGTCGGCATCAAGCGGCGAACGTTCCTCCGTGCCCAAATGAAAGCTGGCATAGCGGGCGAAATCGACGATCGAGAGATGGACCCGCCCCGCCGGAGTGATGGCCGGCGGATTGTCATCCTCCGGTCCGGGCAGGATGGCAACGACCTCCCCTCCCCGCAGCACATGACCGCAGGGCTGCTCGATTTTTCCAGCACGGGCCGGTGCACCAAAGCCCGCCGAATCGAGATGGAGCGGCTTGAACAGACGCTCGCGGATCAGTTCCGCATAAGGCTTGCCGCTGACCTTTTCCAGCATCGCTCCGGCAATCGTGAAGCCGCCGTTCGAATAGACATTCTGCGTTCCAGGAGGATAGGCCGGCGGATTGGCCAGCAGGCCCCGGATGAATTCAAGTCGGGCTTCCGTCTCCGGTTTGTCCCGATCCTGCCCGGCCTTCATCCAGATTGAGTGAGGCACCTCATGCGGAACCCCAGCGCTGTTCGAAGCAAACTGCAGCAACGTGGCCTTCTTGAAATCCGGATGGATCACCAGGTCCGGAAACACCTCCGCGATCGTGGTCTGCCATTTGATTTTTCCATCTGTCACCAGCATCGCGGCGAGCGTGCCGGTCATCGACTTGGTGCACGATCCGAGATGAAACTTGTCGTCGATGGTGACTGGCGTCGGATCGCCCTTTTTGCGAACACCCGTTGCCCCTGCCGCAATGATTTTTCCATCGTAAACCGCCGCCGCCACCAACCCTGGCACCTTGCCGTCCCGAGTAAATTTCGCGAGATCCGCAGAAACATCCACCCGCTGGGCGAAGACTAACGGTGTCATCAGCACACCGAGGAAGGCGAGGTGTCGTTTGAGCATGGGGCCATGGAGGCAGAATCGGGCTGGCAGTCAATGGTTCGCGTCTTGCAAGCTCGACACTCTTCGGGCAGTTGCAAGGAAGCCATTCGGCACGCTTCCCTCCCATGTATTATCTCATCACCTCCGTCTGGATCGTCGTGACCGTCGTCAGCTGGGTTCAGGGCAACCGCAAGGTCCCCATCGGCATCGCGGTGTTGGGAGTCCTCACCCAGCTTGCCATCTGGACGATCGGAATCGGGTTCTGGGGCATCGCGATCCTGGCAGTGCTCACACTGGTTGGCATGTTCTCCGTCCCAGAGATCTTCATGAGCGGGAAACGCTGAGAGCGTGCTCCAGCTGTTTCGGTGGGGGAGTCATTCCCTATTGCGACAGGCGGGACACGTTTCGTGGCATTTGACCTCACGCAAACACGTCCATCACCGGTTTCCCAAGGCCATCGATGGTCGCATAAAACGGACGCTGCTCGATCTCGTACATCGTCTTCGGATTGATGCCCATGGCGGTGAAGATCGTGGCGTGGAGGTCGGGGATGCTGACCGGATTCTTGACGGCGATGAGCGGCCGTTCCGGCGCCGTTTCGCCATAGAGATAGCCCTTCTTCATGCCTCCACCAAACATCACGACCGAGGTGCCACCGGTGAAATGGCGATGCAGTCCGTAGTGTTTGGATTCCTCAAGGGTGTCGGATTTCGCTCGCGACTGATCCCCCGCCTTGGATCCCGGCACTCCCTCAATCATCGCATCGCGGCTGAATTCGGAGGCGATGACCACCAGGGTGCGGTCGAGGAGCTTGCGTTCCTCCAGATCGAGGATGAGGCGGGCGATGGGACCATCGATCTCGCGATGCATCCGGTCCACGACCTCGTGCCCGTCATTGTGGGTATCCCAATGAAGGAACGGCACATACTCGGTGGTGACCTCGACAAAGCGGGCGCCATTCTCGACGAGATTTCTCGCCAGCAGGCAACCCTGGCCGAAGCGGCTGTCGCCATAAGTGGCGCGGGTCTCCTTTGACTCGCGTCCGAGATCGAAGGCCTTCGCTTCTGGCGCGGAGAGCAGCCGGTGGGCGTTTTCCAGCGAGCGGAGCATCGACTCCTGCTGGTGGTCCGACATCAGATCACGGTGCGGATTGCGGTCGATCAGCTTCTGGAAAAACGCGCGACGATTTGAAAAACGACCGGGTTCCATGCCCTTCGGTGGCCTGACCGCGAGCATCGCCTCATCGGGGAAAGGCAGGTTCATCGGTCCGAACTCGGATCCAAAGAATCCGGCGGTGGTGAAGGCCTTGAGCTCCTCGGATTCGCCCACTCCTTCGAGCCTCTGGCCGATGTTGATGAAGGCGGGCATCACCGGATTCCGTGAACCGAGGACCTTGGCCATCCACGAACCAATGTGCGGCGCGGCCACGGTCTGGGGCGGCACGTAGCCGGTATGCCAATGATACTGGTGGCGGGAATGGAGAATGCTGCCGAGGTCCGGTTGAATGGCGGAGCGGATCAAGGTCGCGCGATCCATCACCTTGGCGATCTGTTCCAAACCCTGGCAGATCTTGATGTTGTCCACCGAGGTGTCGATCGAGGGAAAGGTCGAGAGCATCTTCGAGACCGGCGCGCCTTTGACGAAGGGCTGGTAGGTCTTGGGGTCGAAGGTTTCGGGCGCAGCCATGCCGCCACCCATCCAGAGGAGGATGCAGGCGTCGGCGGTGGCCTTCGGTTGAACGATGGTCTCGGCGGAGGCCCGGGGCGCGCGGGCCATCATCGCAGCCAGGGAGGCGGCGGAAAGTTTCTTCAGGAAGTCCCGGCGTGGTTGATCGGGATCGAGGCTGAGTGGGTTCATGGCGTCGGAGGTTCAGCGGATGATTTGAAATTCAGGGAGCATGCAGATTCCCCAGAGGAAATCCTGGACGGTGGTGGCATCGGGCTTGGGGCCGAGGAGTGAAACGGCGATCTGGAGTTCCTCGGCGGTCGGGTCGCGGCTGAGGGCGGACCTCCACACGAAGGAGGCCAGCTCGCTGGAGGTCGGGAAATTCCGCCGCAGGAGGGACTTGGCTCCCTCACCGAGACGTTGGTCGAGAATGGCCCCGTTGTTGAGGTCCATGGCTTCCAGCGTGGTGAGGTCGTTCGGACGGGTGGTGACGATCTGCTCACGGTTCGGCCGGCCGAGCGTGCGCATCAGAAGGTCGCTCTTCAGCAGGGCCGCGCGGATCATCGGCTGGGGCGAGGCGATCGAAGTGAGTTGGCTTGGAATCGCCTTGCTGACGGCCGGCCAACTGTCGGTCGGAATGACCGTGGCGCGACGCCAGTCGGTGGGCGGAGTCTTGAACACGCCATTGGAATCCGGAAGCGTGCTGGAAACCTCCCAGGAGTCGTCAGTGACCAGCTCAGCCCATTTGTCCCCCTGTTTCATCAACGCGTGAAGCATGGCGGCGGCGTAGTTCGGCGTGGTGCCTTCATTGGTCGAGACGAGCAGCAGTTCGTTGTCTCCAACGACCAGATGTTCCTTGAGCAGGATCGAGATCGGCACCTGCCAGTCGGTCCCTTCCCCGGCCTTGCGGCCGTTCACGTAGAGCACGAAACGGTTGTCAACGCTGGCAACCGCGTAGGCTGCATCGGGCACCTTGGCCAGCTTGAAGCGCTTGCGCAGCACCAACTTCGCGCCGGGCTTTTCCGGATTCGAATCCGCCCAGACCCAGGAGGCCTTCTGGGTGAGGGCTGGACCAGTGGAGCCCGCAATGAGCCGCTTGACCGGGGCATCGAACTTCGCCGGAGCGGTGCCACAGATCTGCCAGATGGCGTCGGTGAATTCTTCGGCGGTAAGGCGCTTCGGGCGCGGACCACGATAGACGTAGCTGTTTTCCTGCGGGGACTCCTCGAACGACTCGGCCTTCGACTGATAGGCTTGGGAAAGACAAATGAGCCGCAGGGTTTTCTTGAGGTCGTGCTTGTTCTCAACGAGGTGGACGCCGAGGTAGTCGAGAAGATCCTCGCTCCATGGGGGCGACTGCATGGCATCGACCGGGTGCACGATGCCACGTCCCATCAGGCGCTGCCAAAGGCGGTTTGTGATCGCCCGCGGCGTGCGGCCATTCTGCGGATGCGTAATCAGTGCGGCGAGTTGCTTCAAACGCTCGGCCTTCGGCAGCTTGGCATCCACATTGCCAAGTTCGGGAAACAGCCAGCCTGGCACGGCGGGTTTGCCGGTAGGCTTGTCACAGCGGAACATTTCCAGCGGCTCATCCGAGTAGATCGCGGCCAGTCCGTAAGCTTCGCTGAGCTTCCAGCGATCCACGAACGAATCATGGCAGGAGGCGCACTTCATGTTGATGCCGAGGAAGGTCTGCCCGACCGACTGCGCGTACTGCATCGGCGTGATCTGGGCGGCGGAAACCGAGCCGCGCCACTTGATGCCGGCCGCGAAGCCTTCGTTCTCCTTCGTCGGGGCGACGAGCGATCGGACGAACTCGTCGTAGGGCATGTTGTCGTAAAGCGCCTGGTAGAGCCAGCCGCTGATCTGCTTGCGGCCGCCGTCGATGTAGCCGGTGCCCGCATAGTCGTTGCGCAACAGGTCATTCCAGAAGGTCAGCCAGTGCTCGGCGTAGGCGGTCTTGTCCGCCAGGAGGGCATCGACGACCCGGGCGCGCTTGTCGGCTGACTTGTCCGCGAGGAAACGGGCAAGGACCTCGGCATCGGGCAGCATGCCTGTTAGATCGAGGTGCACGCGGCGCAGGAAGGCCGGGTCATCGAGCGGCGCAGGCGTCGGCTGTTTCTTTTCCGCGAGGTAGTGGTCGATGATCCGATCAATCGGGTTCGTGCGGGTTCCCACGGCGACGGGCAATGTCGGATTCCTGGGCTTCAAGGGCGGCTCGTAGGCTGGCTGCTTGAAAGCGAAGCCCGGCTCCCACTTGGCCCCGGCGAGGACCCAGGCCTTCACGATCGCGACTTCCTTTTCATCGAGCCCCTTGCCCTTCGGAGGCATGCGGATGTCCTCGTCGTCGGTGGTGATCAGCTCCAGCATCAGGCTTTTTTCGAGATGAGCCTTGTCGATGATCGGACCACTCTCGGCCCCCTGCCAGAAGGACTCCTCGTTGTTGATCGAGAGCCCGCCTTTCTTTTTCATGTCCGTGTGACACTCCGCGCAGTGTTTCTTGAGGATCGGCGCGACTTCATGCACGAAATCCGGCTCCGCGCTGGCGGGAAGGGCCAGCAGCGCGGCCAGAGGGACGCCAAGCAGACGGAAAGCGGGCATGATCGTGTTTCGGAAGGTCATTGGAAAGGTGACATGAAACGATACCTAATCCGCAGA
Organism: Verrucomicrobiaceae bacterium; assembly: GCA_027487355.1. Lineage (GTDB taxonomy): Bacteria > Verrucomicrobiota > Verrucomicrobiia > Verrucomicrobiales > Akkermansiaceae > Luteolibacter. Next base: position 5,854 of record JAIYDT010000434.1, on the reverse strand, counting down.
ACTTTCAAGCCCGCAAGTTCAAGGAGCTCACTCTGCGGTTGTCTGCTGTCGAATGCGCGTTTACGTCTGCGTCGTGTCCGACCGTGCCCTGGAATTCAGTTCGATAGAGGAAATCATTGCCGACGTGGCCGCCGGGAAGCTGGTGATCGTCGCCGACGACCCGTCCCGGGAGAATGAGGCGGACCTGATCGGTGCCGCCTCGCTTTGCACCCCGGAGATGGTCAATTTCATGGCCGTCCATGCCCGTGGGCTGATCTGTGCGCCCTTGTTGGCGGAGCGTGCCGAGCATCTCGACCTGCCGCCGATGACGCGACGGAACGGAGAGGGCCACAAAACCGCCTTCACCATCTCCGTGGACGCCGCCAAGGGGATCACGACCGGGATTTCCGCCGCCGACCGGGCCTTGACCATCCAACTTCTGGCCGATGAAACGGTCGGCTCTGGGTCGCTGGTCCAGCCCGGTCACGTATTTCCGCTCCAGGCCATGCCGGGCGGCGTCCTGCGCCGCGCAGGCCACACCGAAGCCGCCGTCGATCTGGCACGACTGGCCGGATTGCCGCCCGCCGGGGTGATTTGTGAGATCATGAACGACGACGGCACGATGGCCCGCGTCGGCCAACTCGGAGACTACCAGGCCCGCCATGGACTGAAAGCCTGCACCATTTCACAGCTCATCGAATGGCGCCGTCGCTCGGAGAAACTGGTCGAGCGAGAGCAGACCATCGTGCTGCCCACCGACTACGGCGATTTCGACTTCCACCTCTACCGCATCGCGACAGACGGCTCCCATCACCTCGCGCTGACCAAGGGGCCGATCGATCCTGAAAAGCCCACACTTGTCCGCGTCCACTCCGAGTGCCTGACAGGTGACGTTTTCCTCTCGAAGCGCTGTGACTGCGGTGGCCAGCTCGCGGCGGCCCTTGAGCAGATTTCCGAGGAGGGCGGCGTGTTGCTTTATCTCCGCCAGGAAGGCCGGGGCATCGGCCTTGCGGCGAAAATCCACGCCTACAAGCTCCAGGAGGCCGGGCTCGACACCATCGAGGCCAATGAAAAGCTCGGATTCGCCTCCGATCTCCGCGACTACGGCATGGGGGCGCAAATCCTCTGCGATCTCGGCGTGCGCCGCATCCGACTGCTGACCAACAACCCGAAAAAGGTCGTCGGCCTCGGCGGATACGGTCTGGAGATCGTCGAGCAACTCCCCATCAGCCTGCCTTCCAATCCGCACAACGAGAAATACCTCGAAACCAAAAAGCTGCGGATGGGACACCTGCTCTAACAATTCAAGCCCATTGCCAACATGATCCGCAAAGCCTTTGTCCTCTCTGTCGATGCCGGTCACGAGGCCGAGTATGAGCGACGCCACCAGCCAATCTGGCAGGAACTGGCCGACACACTCACCGCACATGGTGCCCACAATTACTCGATTTTCCTGCATCCGGAGACGCGGCAGCTCTTCGGATACGTGGAAATCGAGGATGAGGCCCGCTGGGAATCCATTGCCAGCACCGAGATCTGCCAGCGCTGGTGGAGGCACATGGCGGACATCATGCCCTCGAATCCCGATGGCTCCCCTGTTGGTCAGCCGCTGCGTGAAGTCTTCCACCTCGATTGAAGGAAGCCCGCGAATGATTCCCATCGGTTGACTTTTCCGTCACCTGCCCCCATACCCCGCCCATGTCTTCGGCCTTGCCTCCCAGACCCCGCATCATCGGACCCAAGGTTCACATCTGCATCGTTGCCTCAAAGTACAACGAGCAGTTCATGGAAGCCCTCGTCGAGAACACTCTTGAGGAACTCGGCGAACTGGTCCCACAAGGTCGAATCGACATCATCCGGGTTCCAGGTGCCTTTGAAATTCCAGTCACCGTGGCAAACGTCCTCGACCGTGACCCCCCAGCCTGCGTGATCGCGCTCGGACTGATCATCCGCGGCTCCACCGACCATGCCGATCTGGTCGCAAAATCCGTCACCGACGCCCTTCAGTCCCTCGCCACCGAACACAAGCGCCCGATCATCCATGAGGTGCTGCTCGTCGCCGACGAAAAGCAGGCCTATGCCCGCTGCATCGGCCCCAAACTCAACCGCGGCAGGGAGGCCGCCCGCGCCGCCGCCAGCATGATCGACATTTTCCAGGAGCTGGATCGCTCGATGCCAAAGACCTCAACTTCCCGCGCCCGCCGAGATGCCTAGCCGCCGTCAGATCCGCGAGGCTGTCATCCAGTTCCTCTACTGCTCCGACCTCGAGGGCGGCGCAGACCCGACCGCCATGCGGGAGCCGTTCTGGGAGTTCGTCACCGAATCGGATCGGCGCAGCCTCCAGGTCGCCACGTTCCGGACCGTCCATCACCTCGCCGTCGGACGCGATGTGCGCCTCGCCGAGTTCATGGAGCGGAAAACCGTCGCCGGAGCCTTTCTTTCCGCTCATCTCGAAGCGGAGTCCCTGAAAACGGAACTCAACCGCATCGCCGAACTCGAATCGAAATGGAGCAGCGCCTTTGATCGGGTTGAGCGGCTCCCGCGCAACGATGACGATGATGCCGTCGCAGCGGCCATGGAAGCGGCTCTCAAGGACCTGTTCCGGATCGACCGCGATCTCGCCCTCAGCCGCCAGCGTTTCCTCCACGGCATCGAGGATTTTCCTTCGCTCCGGGGACAACTTGAAGCCAGTGCGGCCTCGGTCCGCCGGCTGCAGCGCATTTCCGACCGCATGCGGATGGTCGAGGAGCCCGAAAAATTTCCCGAACAGGCGGATCTCACCAAGCTCCGCGAATCCCGGGCCGGGCTTCTGGAACTCCGTCGCGACTCCGATGCGATCGTCAATGGAGTGCTCCATCACAAGGCCCTGATCGATGAGCAGCTTGCCCAAGTCGTGGAGAATTTCTCTCCCGAGCGCATTGATCCCGTCGATCGGGCCATCCTTCGTCTGGCCACCTATGAAATCTTCCATGCCGGGACGCCTTCCAAGGTGGTGATCAATGAAGCCATCGAACTTGCCAAACGCTTTGGCACCACCGATTCGGGTCGCTTTGTGAACGGCGTGCTCGACAGGCTCGCGAAGGAGGCCAGCAAGGTCTCCTGATCCGGGACCGTCCTGCGCGGCTCGGGGCCTCACCGCTTGATCGGACCGATTTTGATGGATCCGTGACGACCTTCCCTCCCAGATGCCCAGATTCCTCCCCCTCCTTCTCGCCGTCATCTTGACCGGCCATGCGTCTGGTTACGGCAATGCCGGACATCAGGCCATCGGCACCATCGCCGAGCGCTGCCTCGAAGGCACGCGTGCTCTGAAGGAGGTGCGCCTGCTGCTGAAGGAGGGCGAAGGCCTTGATCGTGCCGCCACCTGGCCGGACCGGGCGAAGCTGCCCGACAAGTATCTTTCCGCCGAGATGAAGGACTTCGTGGCCAACAACCCGGAGCATCACAGCTATCACTACTGCGACATCCCCTTTCAGCAGACCGTTTATCGGAAGGACGGGATCGGGGCAAACAAGCACGACATTGTCCACACCCTGGAACAATGCATCCTCGTCCTTCAGGCACCGGAGGACAAGGCTGACAACCCACTCAGGATCCGCAAGCGGGTGGCGCTGATGTTGATCGCCCATTTCATCGGTGATCTTCATCAACCGCTCCATGTCGGCTGCAGTTATGTGGATGATAAGGACCTGTTTGTGGATCCAAACACGGGAGCCAAGGGACAGGCGGACGCGGGAGCGAACTACTTTCACGTCAAGACGCCGAAGGGCAGCGCCCTGCATGGCTACTGGGACACCCAGACGGTCAAGAGCGCGCGCGACCATCTCGGAGCGGAGGATTTTCCAACGGCCCTCATGAAGGCGTGGCCGATGAAACCCGAGTGGGATGGCAAGGGCGCGGTGGTGACGTGGCCGATCCAGTGGGCCAGCGAGACGCTCGGCCGCTCCAAGTCCTGCTTCGAAGGACTGAAACCGCATAACCGAGTCCTCGTGCCCAAGGACGAGAAGCATGACGATCATTTCGAATGGACCGTCACACTTCCGCCCGATTATCAGGTGAAGTCACGCGACACCGTGGAAGAGGAGCTTTCCAAGGCCGGGTATCGCTTGGCGGCGGTCCTGAGGGCGGTCTGGCCGGAGGCGAAATGACCTGAAACAGCGGGACATGGGCCGCATCCTTTCAGCGAGGTCCCTTGAAAGGCAGGTAGCCATTTCCCTGACGACGGTAGTAGGAACTACCAGAACGGTAGAAGGTTCCATTGCCATCCTGATAGGCCCTGTAGCCGGGAGGAAGACGCGGGATCAACTGGTTGTTCTGGTAACCCTGGCTGACTCCGAACGGAGAGGCCACCACCGTGTAGCCCCCGCCCTGCCGTGGCCGATAGTAGGAGCCTCCGTGCTGATAGTAGTCCAGATTGCCGTGGCGCTCGGTACGGTAGCCCGGCGGAAGGTTAAGGACCTGATAGCCCGGACTGTAGGGTCCGCCGCGATAGCCGGAGCCCCGGACATCGGTGTAGTAGGGCTCGACACAGCTGCCCAGCAGGCAGCAGGAAGCCAGGGCGAGGCCAGCCAGCCGTAGCAGATTGAATTGGGATGATTTCATGATCGGTGCGAATCGGAGGTCCCGACGGAACCTCGTCACCCCGCTCCTCTCGCAGACCCCAGGCCAGCCCCCCACACGCTTCTGAAGCGCTGCGATGCGCATGGAACGGAGCTTGCAGGTTTCCCATGAAACCTCGCGGCCCGGACCGATCATGATTCCTGCACGGCGAACCATGCGGGTCGCACGAACTTCAGTCCTTCGGCACGAAAGGCCTCACCACCTCCGCGAGTAGCTTGTAACCCGCCTCATTGAAATGGAGCTGGTCCTCGACGAACAGCTCGGGGCGAACCTTGCCCTCTGCATCGAGAGTGATCTTCGTCGCATCAACGAAGAGGAGGTTCTTGTTCGCCTTCGCATAGGCGGCGATGGCGGCGTTGAGCTTGTCCCCGGCGGGCTTCTCCGCCCAGCGCGAGGGAGCGGGATTGAGCCCGATGTAGGCGATTGGGACGTCTGGCAGCTTCTTCCGGATCGTGGCGACGAAGGACTTGAAGTCCCCGAACACCTCCTCGGCTGGCCGTCCGGCATGGAGGTCATTTCCTCCGGCGCGGAGGAAGATCATCCTCGGCTCGTAGGGGAAGATCATCCGGTCGGCGAAATGGGTGGAGTCCGCGATCTCGTTGCCGCCGAACGCGCGATTCAGGACCGTGGTTCCGGGAAAATCCGCCGCGAGTGTTTTCCAACGGACAATCCCCGAGGACCCGATGAAGAGCACCGCGTGTTTGGGCGGAGGATTGGCGGCATCGAGTTTCTCAAAGGCCGCGACATCCTTCTCCCACCTGGAGAAATCATGAGGCTTGGGAATGGCCGCCGACTGCGGCGGGGCGGCAGGCTCGGCGAAGGCCATCAATGATGAAAGGGCCACCAAGGCCGCGGCCGCAAACGCTTTTGAATGCATGCTCCATCCATCGCACAGCGCCCCCGAGCGAAGCAAGCGGCATGATCAGGGAGCCTTGACCGATGTGATCTTCGTTTCGGGCTGGAATGCGGGCGTCTGCTTTCCGCCAACTGAGATCCGATAGGTTCCCTTGAAACCCCGCCATTGGATCCGTCCTGAAGCATCGGTCGTCAGTGTGACCCTGGTATGCCAGCGCTTGCCCACCCAGTCCTCCCAGACCTGTCCTGTCGGCCTGATGGTCCAGTCCTTCTTCCAGAGCGCCGCCTCCGGGATCCAGTGCCTGTTTTCCCAGAATCCCCAGAGCAGGAAGCCATCATAGGCCGGATGACTGAAGCAGGCGATCAGGCTGTCGCGCAGGTAGTCGGCGGCAAGCGGGTC
>JAIYDT010000313.1 GCA_027487355.1 Verrucomicrobiaceae bacterium | reverse complement strand
TAGGCAGAGTGGACAAATTCAGAATCTGACCCAATCAGCTATGGCTGCGAGACTTACGAAGGCCATGTAGGTTTCTGGAAGCCGATCGTAGCGAGTGTTGACCCGGCGATGCCGCTTGATCCGAGAGAAGAAGTTTTCAACCACCCGCCGTCTTCTCCCAATCTCTGGGAGATAGAATACCGGTTTTTTTCGGTTTGTCTTGCCGGGAATGATCGCAACGCCGCCGGCATTCATGATCTGATTACGTAGCCTGTCGCAATCGTAGCCTCGATCTGCCAAGACGATCTTATCACTGACGTCACCGAGTATCTCTTCCGCAGTGAGTATCTCGTTTTCATTCCCGGGGCGCAGCAGGATGAACAGCGGTTTGCCGTTCCCATTGACGCAGGCGTTGAGCTTGGAGTTCCGGCCACCTTTGGTCTTTCCAAGTCCCCTTTTTTCAGCGGCTTGAGGATGACGGCATGCATCCTGGTGGACCTTGATGTGAGTGGCATCGATGATCTTGTATTCGTCTTCATCCTCCTTGGCGATCGTCTCCAACAGAAGCTTGAAAACACCCTTCTTGGCCCAGCGATTGTGAAAGCGGTAAACACTGTTCCACTTCCCGAAGTGCTCAGGGAGCTGGTTCCATATGCTTCCGGTTACCAAAATCCACCAGATGCCATCGAGAGTTTTTCGAAGATTTGCTGGCGGACGGCCAGATTTTAAAATGTTAGATTCGGCTTTGGCCGAGTTAAGTTAATTTTTTTAGGCGCTCGAAAAGCGGCTCCGGCATCGCGTCGGCAAGATGATTCATGAACAGGGTCCGATACTTGGAAGCCGCTTGAATTCAATCAATTAAGTTTGTCCACTCTGCCTAAGAGATTGGAGTGTTACAGGCCAGTGATTCATTTGATCCCTGTTCGCCTAGCACTGGGGCGGAGAGGTAAGCCGCCAAAGTGTGAAACCTTTTTTCGATCCTCGTGAAGTGCCATTGGTAGCGGCGAGGGCTGATTGGACCGGGGGGAGGTAGGGTGCCTGACGGGCGGGTTTTCAGACGGAGCTGGAAGCTCCCGAGACGGACTGGAGCGGAGACGCTCCAGCTACGCTTTAGAGATCGCGGACGGGACGTTTCTCCGATTGTTTGGAAGATCCTGAGTCGTATGGGCCAAATCCATGAGATCACCCATTGTCCGCCTTCTCTTTGCCTTGATGCTGGTGCAACCCATCCTCGCCGCGCCGCTGAAGGTCTTTGTCCTCGCGGGGCAGTCGAACATGGAGGGGCAGGCGGTGACGGATCTTTCGGGGAAGGATTACAACCAGGGCAAGGGCACGCTAGCCACCTTGATGGCGGATCCAGTGAAGGGCACGACGTTCAAGCATCTCAAGGGCGCGGATGGGAAGTGGGCGGTGCGTGAGGACGTGTGGGTGCGCTATCAGCGGGAGAAGCAGCCGCTGCTCGCGGGGCCGCTGACTTGCGGGTTTTCGGTTTATGGCGACTCCCACCACTTCGGGGCCGAGCTTCAGTTCGGGCATGTCGTGGGCGATGCGCTCGGCAACCAGGTCCTGCTGATCAAGACCGCGTGGGGCGGGAAAAGCCTTGGCATCGACTTCCGGCCTCCGAGTTCGGGTGGAACGGTGGGGCCTTACTACACGATGATGATCGCGCAGATCCGTGAGGCTCTGGCGAACCTGAAGACCGATTTTCCCGGCTATGACGGCAAGGGCTACGAGCTGGCGGGATTCGTTTGGTGGCATGGCTGGAATGATTTCTGTGATGCCAAGCTGGTGCCCGAGTATGAGAACAATCTGGTCAACCTGATCCAAGACGTCCGCAAGGATCTCAAGTCGCCGAAGCTACCGGTTGTCATCGGCGAACTGACCGGGCCGTGGCGCTCGGATGGCGAGGCTCTTCCGGCAGCGGCCGCGTCGATCCGCAAGGCTCAGGAGGCTGTTTCCACCAAGCCGGAGTTCAAGGGCAACGTGCTCTTCGTGGAAACCCGGGACTTCGTTCGCAAGGCCGAGGACTCGCCGAATCCGGGCCATGGTCATCATGAATTCGGAAATGCCGAGACCTACTTCCTGGTCGGCGTCGCGCTGGGGAAGGGCATGCTGAAACTCCAATCCAACTGAAGCCCACCTCATGAAACTCAGCACGATCGTCGGTCTAACAGCTCTGCTGGCTTCCTCCTCGACGCTTCACGCGAAGGAGCCTCTGAAAACCCCGCCCGACCTCACGAAGGATCTCAGTGCGGTCGATCGCAAGGCGACCTACAACCTCGGCTCCACCGGTCTGCGTGGCTGGATTTACACTCGACCAGCCGATCATTTGGACAGCCTTCAGGGCCGGACCACGCTGGCCAGCCGGCAGATTCTCGTCACTCATGTGGGGTTGAAATCTCCAGCGGACGGCGTGGTTCAGGTTGATGACGTGATCGTCGGAGTCGCGGGGAAACCTTTCACCGATGACGCCCGCAAGAGCATCGCCTACGCCATTCAGAGTGCGGAGAAGGAATCGAGCAGGGGACTGCTCAAGCTTTCGATGGTGAGAGCGGGCCAACCGCTGGAGGTTGAACTCCACCTGCCGGTCATCGGCACCTACCGCGCGACCGCGCCCTGGGACTGTCCGAAGTCGAAGCGGATCTTCGAGGACGCCTGCAAGGCGCTCGAAAAGGAGCCGCTGAGGGAGGATTGGGCCGGGGCCGTCAATGGACTCGCCCTGCTGGCCTCTGGAAATCCGGACTATCTGCCACGTGTGCAGGAGTATGCGCGAAAGCTCGCTCCAACCACACTCGACCTCAGCAAGACGGGCAAGGGAGCGACCTGGGAGCTGGGCTATCGGAACCTCTTTCTCTGCGAGTATCTCCTGCTCACCGGAGACAAGGAGGTCCTGCATGGCCTCCGCGAATACACCCTTTCGATGGCACGCGGGCAGTCGATGTATGGCACCTTCGGCCATGGCTTCGCGGCGAAGACCGCCGATGGAAAGTTTCACGGCTCCATCCCTCCTTACGGCCCGGTCAACATGGCTGGACTGCCTGCAAACCTCTCGATCGTGCTGGCGAAAAAGTGCGGCATCGACGACCCGGAAGTCGATCAGGCCATCGCCCGGACGGCGGGCTTTTTTGGATACTTCACCGACAAGGGAGCGATTCCGTACGGCGAGCATGAGCCCTGGCCGTTCCATGAAAACAACGGCAAGAACTCGATCACGGCGCTGATGTTTTCCGCGATCGGCAACAAGCCGGTGGAGACGAAGTTTTTCTCGCAGATGGCGGTCGCTGGCTTTTGCAGCCGCGAGTGCGGCCACACCGGCCAGGGCTTCAGCTACCTCTGGAGTGCGCTCGGGGCCAATGTCGGAGGCCCGGCGGCGGAGGCGGCGTTCTTTCGCGAGGCCTCGTGGCATCTCGACCTTGTGAGGCGTTGCGACGGCTCGTTCACCTACGACGGTGCCGAGCAGTATGGTCCTGGAAAGACCGACGACGACACCTACTATGGAAAGAGTAGTTACCACGGTCTCAGTCCCAACGCGACCTACGTGCTCACCTACTCGCTGCCGCTGAAGAAGCTGATCATCACCGGTCGTGAACTCGACAAGAAAGTCTGGCTGAATCGCGACGAGGTGGCCGCTTCGATCGCGGCCGGGCGTTTCGATCTTGAGCGCAAGAAGCTGTCCGCCGAGGAGTTGATCGAGGCCTTTGCCGCGTGGTCGCCGGTCGTCCGCAGCTGGGCGGCGGAAGAGCTGGCCACGCGGAAGGAGTGCGCCGGGCTGGCTCCCAAGCTCGTCGAACTCGCCGGAGGAAATGACATTCATGTGATCCAGGGGGCCTGTGAAACGCTCGGGCTCATCAAGTCGGTGGACGCGCTTCCGGTGCTGGTGAAACAGCTTTCCCATCCGGATCGCTGGGTGCGCTACAAGGCCGCCGAGGCGATCAAGGGGATGGGTGCAGTGGCCAAGCCGGCGCTCGATGACATCCTCAAGGCCCTGGTTTCCACGGCCGAGCCGATGTGGCCGATCAATTGGGCCGATCCGGTTCAGATCGCTCACGGACAACTCGCCGCTGCGGTGTTTTCCGGCCCCTTGAGAGAGTCGCTGAAGGGGGCCGATCCGCGGTTGCTTTATCCGGCGGTGAGGGTGGTTTCACAGAATCCCGATGGCATGGCGCGGGCGACTTTGAAGGAGTTCTTCGACCGCCGGATCAGCGCGGAGGATGTGATTGCCCTGGCTCCGGACATCCTGGCTGCTGTTAGAAATCCGTGCCCGGCCGACACGATGTTCGGCAACGAGATCCGCATGGGTGGCTTCAAGGCGCTGACGAAGTATCGCTTCAAGGAAGGGATCGAAGCGGGAGTCTTTTTCGCGAAAACGCAGGGCGGTCATGGCAGCGAAAGCCGGACCGGCGTGATCATGAAGGAGATCGTCGGATACGGGGCGGCAGCGAAGCCGGTCGTTCCCGCGCTGAGGGAGCTGATCGCAATGTTCAACGAGCAGGTGAAGCAGCGTGAGTTTCCCGGAGGCGAGCTCAATCAGCGTCGGGTCGGCGCGGTGGAGGACGCCATTCGAGCCATCGAAACCGCGACCACCCAGCCGGAACTGAAGAGCATTCCGGGTCTATGACCTCGGATGTCTCAGGGTCCTGAAGGCAGCGGAGACAGGGCGAAGTCGCTGTTTTCCTCGAAGGGAATCCAGCCGTAGAGGAGGTTGTAGAAGGAGCCGCGCTGGGTGCCGGTGAAGCCGGTTTTCGACTTGGTCTTCGGGGCGAGTCGGTAGCGGAAGGCTCCGTCGGCGGCGGTTTCGATCACGAGGGTGGCCCCGTAGCCGTCGGGCTCGTAGAGGAACTGGACGATCCTGCCGGTCTTGGTTTCCCCGGAGGGCAGGACGATGAGGTAGGAGGGCTCTTCGGAGTCGAAATGGAAGGTGAAGTCTCCGGATTCGTTTTCGAGGTAGAGCTGTTGATGGGTCAGCGAGCTGGGGACGATGGAGTCGCCGGGGTAGGTGGTGAGGACCGGTCTGAAACGCAGCTCGGCATCCTCCGGGGTGTCGGCGAGGCTGAACTGGACGCTGGAGGCGGGCTTTTCCCCCGCTCCGATGAAGCGGGTGCC
>JAIYDT010000523.1 GCA_027487355.1 Verrucomicrobiaceae bacterium | reverse complement strand
CCTCCTTCATCTACAGCGACGACCACGGCGCCACCTGGCAACGCGGCGGAACCTGCGGCACCGGGGTCGGAGAAATCCAGATCACCGAACTGGTCAACGGCGACCTGCTCGCCTCAATGCGGCCCTCTGGCGCGGCTTCCGGCTATCGCTGGTTCAGCAAGAGCATCGACGGCGGCGTGACCTGGAGCGCGATGTTCCGCTTCGACGCAACTGCGGCCTTTCCCGTTCCCGATCCCGCCTGCCAGGGAAACATTTTCCGCCTCACGACCACGGCCGAAAGCGACCGCAACCGCCTCGTCCACGCCAACTGCGCCAGCACCGGCAGCCGCGTCGCGATGACCATCCGCACCAGCTACGACGAAGGTCTTACCTGGCCGGTGTCGCGCCTCGTCTACGGAAGCAGCAGCGCCTACTCGTCTCTAACAAAACTTTCCAACAGCGACGTCGGACTGCTTTACGAGAAGGACAACTACACCTCCATCGACTTCGTGCGCGTGTCGGTGCCGCAGGCCACGAACCAGACCGATGCCCTGCCGCCCTACACCCTCTGGGCGAACACGAAGTTCAGCTCCGCCCAGTTGATGAACGCCGCGATCTCCGGCCAGTCGGCGGATCCGGATGGCGATGGAAACAACAATCTCGTCGAGTTCCAGACCGGCACGAACCCGCTGATCTCCGACAACGTTTCGCCCTGGACCGGTCCCGATCTTGGAAAGCTGGCCATCATCGGCGACTCGATCACCCAGGCCTCCGGCAGCGGCTACAGCGCGAATGCCTATGGCCAGAACGCCTGTCGTGGCTACCGCTGGCATCTCTTCAGGAACCTCATCGATGCCGGGGCGAAATTCGATTTCGTCGGATCGATCAACACCAACTTCACCAGCGACGCACACTATCCGTCGTGGCGGAATGTGCAGTTCGATCGTTCAAACGAGGGCCACTTCGGCTGGCGCGCCTTCCAGATCCGCGGCACCAGCGCGGGAAGCACCGCCGCCAACCGGGGCAGCGGCAACATCACCCAATGGCTCGATCCCAAGCTCGGCGGTTACATTCCCGACACCGTCACGATGATGATCGGCATCAATGACTTCGGCGATGGCCGCACGCCCACCCAGGTACGCGACGATGTGGCCGCCATCATCGACACGATCCAGACCTCGAATCCGAAGGTCCGCATCCACCTCATCGAGGTTCTGCATGTCAGCTCCGGACACGCGCAGTATCCGGGGCTCAACACCACGGTCGACACCTACAACACCAGCTTCCTGCCCGCGCTCGCCACCTCGAAGACCACCGCCACCTCGACGGTCACCGTGGTGCCGATGCTCAACGACCAGCCCGGCGGATTCATCGCTGATGAGATGACCCACGATCAGGTCCATCCCAACAGCCGTGGCGAGGCCTACATCGCCGCACGTCTTTCCACTGCCCTTGGATTGGCGTCGCAGTGGACGCCGGTCGCAGTGACGAATGGAAATTTCGAAAGCGCCTTCGCCGGCAGCGGACTCACGCTCGTGCCGGGTGGCTGGACGCTTTACGGCAACCCGGGCGTGGCTCCGTTGAAACTCACCGACTACTCCGCCGTCACGGAAAGCCGGGTCGATCTAACAGCCACCGGCGTTTCCTCCAGCGCCGGTTCGAGCTACGTGATCGCAGGCACGGCGGACACCGGGATCAAGCAGACGCTTTCCGAGACGCTCACCGCCGGAAAACACTACATGCTGCAAGTCAGCGCCTACTCGGGATCGGCCGCTCTAACAGCTGGGGATTGGGCGGTCGAGGTTTGGGCCGGGGCCACCAAGGTCGGCGAGGCGGACAACAAGCGCAGGCTGCTCCAATACACCACGGGAACGGCCTCGCAGATCGGTTCAAGACTGACCGAGCTGACGGTCGAGTTCCTCGCCTCGGATTTCCCAACTGCCATCGGCGAGCCGCTTGAGATCCGGCTGATCTCGAGACATGCGGCGCGCTATGTCGGCTTCGACGATGTTCGTCTGTCCTCGAAGTATGCTCCGGGAAACGGTGCGCCCAAGGCCCTGAAGGTTTACATCCTCACCGGGCAATCGAACTCGCTCGGCACCACCAATGGCAGCGAACTCGACCGCCTGCCCGGCCTCGACCCGGCCGACGACCAGATCCGCTTCTGGTGGGCGAACGTGGCCGATGCCAGCTCATCGCTCGGTTCCAGCGGAGGCTTCTTCAAGCCGCTCCAGGCCCAGCAGGGAAACAACTTCTACCCCGGCAGCGAGACGCATTGGGGACCGGAGATCGGCTTCGGTCGCGCGCTCCATCACGCCGGCGAGCGTGATTTCGTCATCATCAAGGCCTCGCGCGGCGGTGGCGGAAACACCAACTGGGACAAGGCCTCCAGCGGTCACATGTATGATCAGGTGGTCAACACAGTGACCGCTGCCTGCAATCGCCTCACCTCCCAGGGCCACAGCGTCCAGATCGCCGGACTTCTCCATCTCCAGGGGGAAAGCAACACCACGGCGGAGGCGACCCTCGCGGGCAGCCGTTTCAAGACCCTCATCGACAACCTCCGCATCGATCTGCCGAATGCCTCCGGCCTCAAGGGCTACATGATCGGAAATGTCGACAGCAGCGCCGACGACGCCACCACCCGCAGCCAACAGGAAGCCATCGCGGCGGCAAATCCCTCGTATCTGTTCTATGCCGACAGCCTCGACCAGCAGGACGAGCTCAATCCGGTCGACAACCTCCATCACAACAAGCGTGCCAAACTTTCCAACGGGGCCCGCTTCGCCCGCATGGTGCTCGGCACGCCCGCAGGCTTCAACGCCGCCGCCGGGTTCGGCGCGCCCTACGGGATCGGCTATGGACTCGGCAGCGCGGGCATCGCTCCGGACGCGGGCATTCCGCAGAACCTCAGCGCCTGCCATCCGGTCCTTCAGGGCTGGTCGGAGGAACGCTCGACGGTCGCAAGCTCCAGCCAGACGAACGCCAGCCTGCTGCCGGACCCGGTCGGGAATGTCCCGGCCTTCGTGATCACCGATGCCGACACCAGCGGCAGCGGCTACTATTACTCCAGTAGATTCACCGCCACCCAGACCGCCGGATTCGCGGCCAGCGGCTGGCGGGCGGAAATGAACGCGCGTTTCCCCACCGCCTTCGACACCGCACCCTCGGTCTTCCTCCAGTATGGCGATGCCTCGTCCCGCTGGCGGGTCGAGTTCCAGCGCAGCACCTCCGGCAGCCTCAACGCCACCTTCAACGGCAGCGGCGGCCCCCAGACCGTCACCCTGCAAGCCAGCTACGACAACGCCTACCATCGCGTCTCGCTGCGCCGCGCGGCGGGGGCGGCCGGGACGGCCGCCGAACTCGTCTTCGATGGCGGCGTGGTGGGGCAGGTTTCCGCCACCGCGATCGACGCCACGCTGGAACCGGGCGTTCATTTAGGCACGCAAAGCGCCGCCGGTCAGGGGGTGTTGCACGTCGCGAGCCTCGGCTTCACCACCCAGCCGGCCACTCCCGAGGTCTCGATCCGCGCCAGCGATCCGGAGGCCAATGAAGTCACTGACACGAGTGCGGCCTTCACCGTGAGCGTGTGGCCTGCACCTGCTTCCGACCTGATCGTTCCAATCGTGGTTTCCGGCAGTGCCACCAGCGGCTCGGACTTCACCGCCCTTGCCTCCAGCGTGACCATTCCCGCCGGGACGAACTCGGTCATCATTCCTGTCAATGTGCTGGGCGACAACATCGGCGAGGGCCCGGAAACCTTGATCGCCACCCTGTCCGAAGGCAGCGGCTACACCCTGGTGCCGACCAGCTCCGCCACGATCACCATTCAGGAAACCTCGGACACGGTGACGATCACGGCCAGCGATCCGAACGCCTCGAAAGCCGGGGACCCGGGAAGCCTCACCTTCACCCGCGGATCGCCACTCGGTTCGCTGCTGGTGGCCTACTCGCTTTCCGGCACGGCCATCGCGGGCAGCGACTACGTGGCACCAGGCGGATCGATCACCTTTCCGAACGGCGAGACAAGCGTCGTCCTCACCCTCACCCCGATCCCCGACGACCTTTACACGCGCGGCACGAAGTCGATCATCGCCACGCTGAACAGCAGCGCCGCCTATGCGGTTGGGTCGCCCTCGAGCGCGCAGATCAATCTCGCCGGCGGCCTCTCCAACCCCACCAAGGCCCCCAACAGCGACGCGCTCAATCTCGCCACCAGCTGGCTCGGCAACTCTCCCCTGAGCAGCGAGATCCCGATCTGGGACCAGCATCTTCCCTCCGCCAACAGCAGCCCGCTCGGCGCGAACACCACCTGGGCCGGGCTGAGGATCGGATCAGGAGCCCAGGCCCCAGGCGGCGACGTCTCCATCACCGGCGCATTCACACTAGCTCTAACAGGTGCCCTCGATCTCGGGACTTCGCGTAATCTAACAGTCGCCACCAATTCCCTCACCTTCGCCGGACTGACCGGCTCCGGCAGCCTGCGGATCACCAACAGCGCCGGCATCTTCAACAGCGCCATCACGGCCGGTGGCCTTGATTTCAACGGACGCCTCGAACTCCGCGGCGGCAGCAACTCGATCCAAACCAGCTCTGGCGCGGCGGGCACCAGCGGCAACTTCTACCTGCTCAACAGCAGCAGCCAATCGCAGTCCAGCGGCAGCCGCTTCGCCCTCGACACCGGAGTTTCGGTCACCGACCGCAAGGACTTTGCCTGGATCACCGACAACGGCAACGTCCTCACGCTTTCCTCACTCAGCGGCCATGGCGCGATCCGCAACGACGCGGGCGGCGTCACCGGCAGCACCGTGACGCGCCGCATCAGCGTCGATCAATCCGGCGGCGACACCACCTTCAACGGAGCCCTGCTGTCCCACACCAGCAGCGCCGGAGCGGTCCGGGCAATCAGCTTCACCAAGGACGGCAGCAGCAAGCTCACGCTGGCCGGCTTCATCGGCAAGCAAACCACCTCCTCCGGAAGCGCGACGGCGGCGGTGAACCTCATCGTCAACAACGGCACGCTGGAGGTCAGCAACGCCTCCAACAGCACCACCACCAACACCCCCGCGCGGAACACCACCGGCACCGTGACGATGAACGGCGGCACCTTTGCCTTCGCGAACAACGCCTGGCCGAACACCAGCGCCGGAGCCTTCGTCATGAATGGCGGCACCCTGCAATGGAGCAGCGGCAACACCCAGGACATCTCCAGCCGGCTGGCCGCGATCCCTTCCGGGAAAAGCGCTGTGTTCGACACCAACGGCAACGCCATCACCTTCGGCACCGCCCTGACCGGCAGCGGCGGCTTCACCAAGACCGGAGCCGGATCGCTCACCCTCACCACCTCGAACCCACTTGCCGGCACCGCCATCGTACAGAGCGGAAACCTGATCCTGAACGGTGCTCTCACCGGAGCCGGCGGAGCCACGATCGCCAGCTCCGGCGCTCTAACAGGCAGCGGCTCGGTCTCAGGACCCGTGAGTTCCTCGGGCTCGATCCAGCCGGGAAACGGCATCGGCACGCTGACCTTCGGTGCACTTTCCCTCGGCAACGGAGCCTCCATTTCCTGGCAGATCAGCGACTGGAACGGCGTCGCCGGAACGGGCTTTGACACGATCTCGGCCAGCACGCTGGATCTAACAGCCTCTCCCTCGTCGCCCATCACCCTTCTCATCAGCGAGCAATCGCTCACCCAGTTCAGCAACTTGCCCGCAACCTTTCCACTGATCCAGACAAGCGGCGGCATCACGGGTTTCAGCGCCTCGAAGTTCATCGTCAATTCAAGTGGCTTCACCAGCGGTGGCGGAGTCTGGAACGTCCAGCTCTCGACCGATGGCAAAACCCTTGAACTCGTCTACAGCGGTGCGACGCACGACTCGAACGACAACGGCCTCCACGACACCTGGGAGATCGCCGAGTTTGGAAACGCAGCGGCCGGAGCCAATCCCGCGAATGGGGATGCCGACCGCGACGGATTCTCGAACCTGATCGAGTACGCCCTCGACACCCGCCCGACCTCCTTTTCCTCCAGCCCGCTGACTGTCGATCGCGTGACACTTTCCGGAAGCACCTATCTTCGAATGTCAGTTCCGAAAAATCCCAACGCCACGCAGTTGAACTACCTCGTCGAGTTCTCCAGCGATCTTTCCCCCGCCAGCTGGAGCGCGGCAGGCGCGGTGATCGAGGAAAACACGGCCAGCCTCCTGGTTGTTAGAGATGGCGTCAGCGGCCAGCCAAGTCGATTTGTCAGACTGCGCGTGGTGGCTCCGTGAGCTTCAGCGAAGCTG
>JAIYDT010000424.1 GCA_027487355.1 Verrucomicrobiaceae bacterium | reverse complement strand
TGAACTCGGCGTCGATGATGTCCATGAAAGGGGCCCACAGTTTCTCGTCGGTGACAAGTGTGGCGTCAATTGTATCGGTCGTGTCGGAGGAATGTTCAGGGTCCGCTTTGTCATGCAACGATCACTAGCCTAGGGGCCATGGATTCCGCCCCAAAAGGCAGCTTGCTTATTCCCGCCGTCGAAGATTGAGTTTTGGCGATGTTGGACACGATCTCTCTTCGATGAAAACGGCCTCCTTCACACCACCCTGGATCGCGGCATCGCTTGCACTCTTGTCATTTCAGGTCTCCGCTGCCGAGGGTCCGGGATTTCCAAATATTGATCGTCCAGGACAACTGAACTCGGTGCTCTCCAGCATCAATACCACGAACGGGGCCAGCGCGAGCAAAGCCATCAGCGCAGTGATGATGCACCGGGGCTATCTCTTTGCACCGTTGGGAGCGGATCATGGGGGCGGACAAGGGAATGGTGCACTGGCGGCTTATGATATATCCAATCCGGCCAGCCCGCTGAGGATTTTCGATTCGCGGGATTTCTCTGCGGTTTTCCACAATGCCACATCCGTTCATTATCTCGGAAACTCGGCGGAGAACCATTCGCCGATCATGGCCGGAGACCTGATGTTGGTTTCCGAAAAACGAGTGGGGAGCGCGGGATTCGCCCTGCTGGATGTAGCCAATTTGTACGACGAGAACCCGGCGACACTTCCCCAGATCGTCGGAAGATATTCGTTTCCCAACGTGACCAGCCCGACCAACTACGATGGCTATTCATTCGCTCCCGCGATGCAGGGAGCTCGCTATGTCTTTGCCCCGACAGGAGCGAACGGACTCCATGTGGTGGACACAACGAATCCCGCAAGTCCGGTGCAGCTCGCCTACCGGAATGTATCCCAACTCTCGAATCTCACCCTTCGCGCGGCGGTGACGATTGGAAATCTGCTGGTCCTCAGCTCGTCCACCTTTCCGACTTTCAATGGCAAGGTTCTGTTGCTCGATATCAGCGACCCTGCGAATCCGACACAGATCGCAGCTCCATTCGATGTGCGCATCGGCTACCAGGGCTTCGTTTATGGTTCACACTTCTTCGGCGCTCAGGACGGAGCCTTGGAGTCCTACAACTTCGCCAACCCGGCGAACATCGTGAAGACGACGTACAACGCGAATGCAGGCACGACCTTGTCCAATCCTGAATACGGCTTCGGGAAAGACGGGTTCGCTTTCATCGGGCACTATCCGGGCGCGACCAAGTGGGATTTGTCGCAGTCGCCCGCGCCAGTCGTGTCCACCATCTACCCGCAGAATCCGGCGAACGACGACTATGCCTTCATCACCCCGCTCGGAAACATGATCGCTGTGACCAGTGATCATTCCACTTCGAAAAAACTGAGCATCGGGGTTCATGACGAGAGCCGCGACAACCTGCCGCCCGCAGTGAATTTTGTGGTGCCAGCCAACGGTTCGTTGAACATGAACCGCAAGTCGCGCATCGGCGTTTGTTTCACCGACTTCGTCGAGGCCAGCAGCCTGAGCACGTCGACCCTCACGCTGCGCAACACGGCGACGCTGGCCGTGGTGCCGGGCACCTACAGTCACATGATGGGGATTGTGAATTTTGTTCCGGACGCATTGCTTGATGCCGATTCGACTTATGAGGTGATTCTCAGAGCCAATGGCGTTCGCGATTGGGCAGGCAATGCCGTGGCAACCGAGCAGATCGTCTCCACGTTTTCCACCGGTCAATCGATCAGCAACTATCGCATGATCGTGACCCCTGACAGCCCCCGGCAGCTCGGTGAAACCACCAGCTTTTCCGCAGCAAACATCGGCGTGGTCGCAGCCAATCTGGAACACGCTTGGGAATTTGGCGACGGGACGCCGCTCACTGCGTTTTCGCCTTCCCTCACTGCGACCCACACTTTCAACAGCCCCGGCAACTTCACGCTCACTCTTCACACCCGTCCGCAGGGGGAAACCACGGCGACCCGTGCGACAGCGGTGCAAGTCATCCATCGGCCGATTCCGTCGATTGCTCCCACCCGCAGTTCCACCATCATCCATGAAGGTTCATCGGCCCGGGTGTGGAACGTCAACCCCGACAACAACACGATCACCGCGATCCAAGGCACGGCTCCTTTTGCAAAGCTGCACGAGGTGCCGGTCGGCACACAGCCCGCCACCCTTTCCGCAGGCCCGGGCGGCACCATCTGGGTGGCCAACAAAAAGGATTCCACGATCTCCATCATCAACGCCGCAAGCGGCGCGGCAATCGCGACCCTGGCGCTGCCACCGGGATCTTCGCCGCACGGCCTGACGATGAGTCCGGATCTAACAAAAGCATATGTCGCACTGGAAGACATCGGCCAAGTGGTGGAGGTGGACACTCTCAGCCGCACGCTCACGCGATCGGTCGTCACCAGGTCACACCCGCGCAACCTCGCCTTGGATCCAGCCCGCGGACAACTGCTTGTCGCGCATTTCGTTTCGCCGGACGATGCGGGAAAAGTCACCCGGATCGATCTCGCCACGTTCACCGTGGCCGGGGTCATTTCCATGCAGCCGAGCATGAACCCGGAGAGTTCCACCAACGGCCGCGGACTGCCCAACTACCTCGGTGCGTTGGCAATTTCGCCGGACCTCACCCAAGCCACCCTACCGTCCAAGAAGGACAACATTTTCCGCGGGACGGTCCGTGATGGCCTTCCACTGACCTTCGAGAGCACCGTTCGCAGCATCGCCTCACGCATCGATCTGGCGGCCGGCCTCGAGGACTTCAACAGCCGGGTGGATCTGGACAACAATGATGTCGCCACCGCCGCGATTTACAGCCCGCTTGGAAACCGGCTTTTCGTCAGCACCCTCGGGTCCAGGGAGATCTGGGTGCTCGATGGCTATGGCAGCACATCCGCCTTCGCCTTCGAGTCCAGCGGCGAGGCTCCCGATGGTTTGGCAATCAGCCCGGATGGGACCCGGCTCTTCGTGCACAATTTCATGGCACGCAGCGTCTCCGTTTTCAATACAGGCATCATCTGCTCGAGCACCTGCGGCACGGCTCCATTGTTGGCCGATGTCCCGACCGTGGCGGTGGAAGCGCTTGCACCCCATGTGCTCCGTGGCAAACAGCTCTTCCACGATTCCTATGACACCCGACTCGCCCAAGACGGCTACATGAGCTGCGCGAGCTGCCACATGGAAGGTGGTAGCGATGGCCGGGTGTGGGATTTCACCAACCTCGGAGAGGGCCTGCGCAATACCATCGACCTGCGGGGCAAGGGAGCTGGGCAAGGACGTCGGCATTGGACGGCAAACTTCGATGAAGTGCAGGACTTCGAGAACCAGATCCGCACCATCAGCGGTGGCACCGGTCTGATGACGGATACGGATTTCAACACCAGCACGCGCAGTCAACCGCTCGGCATTCCGAAAGCGGGAGTGAGCAGCGATCTCGACGCGCTCGCCGCTTATGTCAATTCACTCACCGCAGTGGGCCGCAGTCCCTATCGCCAGGCCGACGGATCGCTCACCCCGGACGGACTCGCCGGAAGGGCGATCTTCAATCAACAAAGCTGTTCGTTAAGGCAATGAAGACTATGGTAGCGACATGCGAGTTGTTAGATTCTTTGTGGAGTCTTCGGCTTGGCTTGTGTGCTTGGGCTTCGCTGATTCTTCGCTCGTTGCTTTGCTGCTTGCATGATGGCTCATTCTTCGCTAACTTTTCCTTGTCATCCGTTACCTTTGTTCCCGAATCCAAATCACGAACAAGACGCGTCACCCAATCCCTGACCGCGCCGTGTTTGAAATCACCATGATCATTACAACCTTTAACCTGTCATCGACGCTCGCCTCCCGGTCAGGGATGGGTGCGCTTTGACGTTACGCCTGCCATTCAGGCGCGGAATTTTCCGATAGCGCGAGGACTGCGCTGCATCGTGTAGGCACTCAGAAGCCGGCTTCCGGCAACCGGCTTGGCACACCCATCCCGGGCTTCGACACTCCCAGCCTGCGCGGACTCTGGCGCACGGCTCCTTACCTTCATGACGGTTCGGCCGCGACGCTCGACGAGGTGCTCACCTCGGCCAATGCCCACGATTTTCATGCGTCAACCGCCGATCTAACAAGCACCCAGCGGGCGCAGCTCAATGCTTATCTTTTACAGATCGACGATCTTGAACCGGCGGCCAACCAAACCACAGTGCCGGTCTTTTCGACCAATCACACCGTGCCTACCGATCAGGTCGGCAAACCCTTCGTGCTCACGCTCACCTTCAGCGAGCCTGTCACCGGGCTGGCATTGGGCGATCTTCAGGCCACCAATGCCAGGCTTGCCAATCTCGTCGGCAGCGGCAGCGTTTACACCGTCACGGTGACTCCATGGAGCCGTGGGCCGGTTGAGGTCACTCTCGCGGCCAACTCCATCCTGGCCAGCGGCTCGCCCAACACCGCCCCGATGACCTTTCACGCGCTTGTTCACCGCGATCCTGGCTTCCGTTACGTCAAGCTCGTCAGCAATGGCAGCAACGGCATTTGGGCATCCATGGCCGAGTTCTACCTTCTGGCCGCCGGCAACCGGCTGGACCGCAGCACCTGGACCATCCACTCGACAAGCAGCGAGCAGATCTCACCGGACAACCGCGCCTACCGGGCGATTGACGGACTCAGCAACACCATCTGGCACACCCGCTACACCGGAGCCAGCCCGCCGAGTCATCCCCACGAGATCGTCTTCAACCTCGGTGATCTGCGCTTCTTCGACACCTTCGAATACCTGCCCCGCCAGGATGGAAACCTCAACGGCACCATCACCGCATTCCGGATTTTCGGCAGTGTCGATGCTGTCAACTGGGTCCAACTCGACCAAGGCACCTTCCCCTCTAACAACACCGTCAAGATCGAGCCGCTCCAAGTCTATCCGGACACATTCCCCGCCAGCGATCTTGATAGTTGGATCGAATCACAACTCGGCTCGGCCGGTGACCAGTCCCGACTCTACTGGAATGCCGATGGCGATGGTGACGGCCGCACCAATTGGCTGGAGTGGATCGCCCGCAGTCAGTTGAATCACCCGGACAGCGGCTCCGCCCTCGTTCTCCAGACCGAGTTTCTCACCGACAGCGGGGACAACCGGCAATACCTAGGAGTTTCCGCGCGGATCAATCCGGCGGCTGCCGGCCAGATTTTCTCCATCGATTCCAGCACCGACCTGACGGACTGGAAACCCGAGCCCATCACCGAAACGCGTATCGATTTGCCGACCGATTCATTGAACCCGGATGGCACGAAATCCGTCCGGTTCATCGACAATGTTGCCATGGAAGACGCACCGAAGCGCTTCCTTCGCCTTCAGGTGAAAATGCAAGCACCGGGGCCGTGATAGAGCCGCAGGAACCACCCCTTTTCCCCCCAGCCCCAGGTCCCGCCCAACGGCTGTTTCAGGTGCTTGATAACTTGTCAGGGCATTTGCATTCGCAGGCCCATGGCAGCGTTACTGCAAAAGAAACGCGGCGACGATTTGCTTGGCTTCGTCGGCATAGGCGAAGCTGCCGCTGACTTGGAGACCGTGATTGCCGCCGATGACCTTGTAGTGGACGAGCTGGCCGCTGCGGTAGGCGTATTTCACGAAGGGAGCCGAGTAGCCGTTCGTGCCGTTGCCGGGGATGCCGGCGGCATCGGCCAGTTGCGGGCCGGTTTCACCCATCGCCTGGGCAAAGCGATAAATGCTCTCCTGGGCGGAGATGAAGGTGCCGATGACACTCGTCCCGCCGGTGTAGGGGATCAGCGGATCCACCGTGCCGTTGAGACTGATGATGCGGCGTCGTTTGGCTGGCGCGATGGTCTGGTCGTAGGCATTGCTGCCTGTGGCATTGAACCAGAAATTGCCGTCGTGATGCATCTTGGCGAGCATCTGGGAGACTTGGCAGCCGGCATTCTGAAACGCGGCACCGTCGAGTTCAATGAGCAGGCGGTTCGTCATGCCGGAGCCGTTGGAGTTGCCAAAAATGGAGATTTTGCCTGCATCCACGTTGTCGTAGGTCTTCAGCAGCGCGATGAGGTCGCGGATGAAGGCGACATCGGGTGCTTCGGAGGCTTCGCCATCGACATTCCAACTGTTGAGGTAGCCATCCGGTGCCACGCGGATGGCGGTGCTGACATGCGGATTGAGCGCACCGATGGTGCCTGCGCCCGTCCCGCCATTGCCATGAAGCAGGATGATGACGGGGTGCGGCCCTGCGCCTGCGGGGACCTGGACGACGGCGGTGCGAGCGAAGCCGCTCGGCTGCTGTGCCCATGTTTGCGTGATGCTGAGGGTGGTGCTGGCGAGGTTTCCATTCGGCGTGAGCACGGTCTTGGCGCGGTGATAGATCCTCGGCACGCTTGGGGCGTGGGTGAACTCGTCCGTGAAGGTGATGGAGCCGCCAGTGCCCGAGAGTGTGGCCATCGGCGTCCACGAAAGCAGATCGGTGGAGCTCTGGATCTCGTAGCTTTCCCCCGCCACACTATCGAAGGTGAAGAATGGATGATCGCTGTCATCTATGCCAGACTGGGTAATCTTCGCTACAGCATTGGCGCTGGCGCCAGTGCCTGCGCCTCCGGTGACGGTGAGGAGCAATTGGTTGATGATGAAACGCGAATTCAAAACGGTGCCACTGGTCGGTCCCGCCGCTGTGATCTTCACGCTGGTGAGATCCGGCACGGAGATGGCAAAGGTCATGGCCGTGAACGAGCCGCTGCTGACGGAGGTGGTGCCGTCGTAGATGGCGTATTGCTTGGTCGTGGTGCCGCTGCCCGAACGAGCGCCGATGCCCGAGATCCGCAGCGACTGCCCTGCGGTAAGGCCGGTGACATTGCTCAGCGTAAAAACGAGCGACTCATCATCATTGGCGATGAGATTGTTTCGATTGTCGATCTCAGCTTCGCTGCCGCCCGAGGCGCCGATGCCGTCGTTGTGATTCGTCACCGTCAACACGGGCGTGGTGACGCTCGTGGCCGTGATCGTGAGATCAAAGCTGATACCCGCACTGAGACCGGAGACATTCGGATTCGCCGAACTCAACCCTGTGACAGAGCCAGTGATTTTGCCGGTACCGAGACTGACTGTGGTCTGGCCTTGAAGGAGAGGCGTCAGTGTGAGAACGAGAATGCAGGCGAAGAGGGTTTTCATGTTTTTGTGCTGACGGCAGCGCGCGGGAACTGATTGAACTGAGGATTGCCTTACTAGGTAGAAACTCCGCCCAGGACATCCAGTTGCATTTCGTGGCTTACTTTAGCTTCGGAGTTTCGGGCGTCATCTTCGCAGCCCACTTGATGGCTTCGATCCAAACCTCCGCAGGCTGACCTTTGACGGATGCTGGCTGCCAGGAATTTGCTTTTGGCGGGAGGCTCCTGAACCAGCCGTTGGGGGAGTCTTCGCAGCGCCATGCCTGTCCAAGCCGGACTGGCCTCGCGGCCGCAGCCTTCCTGGCCTTCGTAGCCT
>JAIYDT010000394.1 GCA_027487355.1 Verrucomicrobiaceae bacterium | reverse complement strand
AGAGCGAGATCCAGATGGCCGAAAATGCCGTTGTAGTCCAAGCCACCCCATCGCGGTCGGTCGCCGATATAGACAACCGGAAACTTCTGGTTGCAGCATATCGGCCGATTGAAATCACCACCGCCATTCTGGCAGACGATCGCGTCGCCCTCGGGATGATAGCGGAGCTGCGGGTGCGAGGATAGCACTGCCTGGGCCACCGAATTTTCTGCGGCATTCAAGATGAAGTTGCAAGATATTGCCAACAACAGGGAGACCCCGAAAACCGATTTCGTGAGGCGGGCTGACGGAGATGTTTGATTTATTGGCATGACCGGTTTCATAATGTATGCTTTTTCTGACAACTATCTGTGATCGATTGGTTTTCGGTCGATTTTCGTCTTTCAGCACTCAGGCAGGGTTTTGCGGGGCCGAAATATGGTTTTCGTTCCCTTGCCGCGAATAGCAGCGAAGAGATCCCGCAGAGCCGCGTCGAGGCGGCGCTGGGTTGAGGCTTTCCCTGGGAAGAAGGTGCCGTCCTACTGCGAAACCCTGAGGCGGACGTAGCCCTTGGCTCCCTGATCCGGGATGGTGACGGTCACATGGTCCGACGGGCTGCCGGGCGTGATCGTTACCGAACCGGCAGTGGCCGCAGGGATCGCCACCGGAATCCAGCCGGCAAGATCGCCTCCGTATTCGACCACCTGCGTGGTGGCCGGCAATGAGATGTCGCTCCGATCGTATTCAAGTATCCAGTTGTTTCCGCTCCGTGTCAGCTTCGGCATAACTTTCGGCGACGAAGTCATCGGAGCGCCGCCAAGGGTGAACTCCAGAAGATTACACATGCCATCGTGATCGGGATCATCCAGCGGGCCATTGTTCACACCAGGGGTAAGTGCCTGTGCGGTATCTGCGGCCCAGGCATCGAAGGGGGTCATGTTCACTGTAAAAGTGCCAGCCACATATTGGATGGTGTAATTGCTCGCCACGAAGGTTCCACCGGTGGCCGCGCTGGGAACAAGTGGGTAGGTCGCAACCGACGCCGCCGCGCCTCCACCATCGCAGGCCAGGGTCACTGAACCAATCGTCTCCCCGTTCTGTAAGGCGGTGTTCGTGAATTGCGTGCTGCCGCTGCCAAAAGTCACTGTCTGTCCATAGGTCTTGGTCTGATTGCTGGCGGTGACGGTTAGTGACCTAGCGTTGATGTCCGCCATCAAGCCGGCCGGCTGAGTGAGGGTGTAATTGCCAGCGTCAGCACCGGACAGGGTGAGTCCTGTTACGGTCACTGCTTTGGCTGTGCCCACATTGGGGTCCGCAAAGGTCGCTGCAACCGTGCCACCCAGAGTCACTGCATCGCCGGTATAGGATTTGCCGTCGCTGGTCGAACCGGCACCTACCGCCTCGGCGGGTAGCAACGCGGCAGTGCCGTTGAGCGTCGCCACAGAGGAGCCATTGTAGGCCCTGGAATTCGCGGAGAGGTTGCTCACGGCGAGCGCTTTGGGAGCGACCTGCACCACTCCACCCGCGCCAGTCAGGGTGTAGTTCGCATCGGCCGAACCCGAAAGGGCCAGCGTGGTTGGAGTGACTGTCTTGAATGTGGCAATCGCGCCCGACCATTGTGCCGAAACGCTGAGGGTTCCGCCGGACGATGCCGTCCCGGTCGCGTTCACGATGCGGTTGAGGGCGTAAACCTTCGCGTTGTTGGCAGCAGTGGTATGGGTGGATTGGGCGCTGGTCACCGAGGTGAAGCTGTTGAGAATGGTCCCCAGTGTGGGTGCACTGCTGATAAAGCCGATGCCTCCGATCCATAGTTCATTGGCTTGGGCAGTTGCCGGGGTCGTCCCGGTCACTGGGGAAAGGCTGCTTCCGGTGGCATTGTTGACTTGGTCGGAAGGACTCACCGCCAGCACACCGGAATACTCCATGACCACCGCCGCCGAGCGGAGTGACGCCTGGGAAATCGCAACCGCCGTCCCCGCGCCGAGCGCCACGTTGGGGGCATACCAGATTTCAGTGGTGGTGCCATTGGTATTGGTTGCTTGAGTGGCTCGCGACCAGGTTGCACCAGTTTGCGTGATCGCGGTGACCCTGCTGGCACTCGTTCCCCGGGTGGAAATCACCGCGATCATTGTATTTCCGGCCACCGGTGCGCTACCCATCGTCACGCTGAAAGTGGTGTTGGCGCCCGTGCCGGTGCTGCCCGTGGCGGTGGCGCTCTGGACCCGCGCCGCCACCGGCGTGTTCAGGATGACTGCCTGCCCGCCGACATTTTTGCCGGCCAGTTCCGCGCTGCCGGTCAAGGTCAGGCTTGCACCGTCAATATTGTTAGCGATCGACAAGGCGCCTGCGGTCAAGGTGCCATTGTACGTCCGTGCGCCGATTAACTGAAGTGGTCGCGGTGCGATGGTAGCATTGGGCACGGAGGGTTGGCCGGAGAGCGTGTAGTTTCCCGCGTTGGCCCCGCCGATGAAATAGCCAGTTGCGGTGACAGCCCATGTGCCGGCGCCCGGACTGGCGAAGGTGCCGGTGCCGGGAATGATGGTCACCGTTTCGCTCCCGACCACGCCGCTGGAAATGAATCCACCGGTTAGAGTGGCAGAGGCATTGCCGTCGTAAACCTTGTTGGAAGCGGTGACGCCGGTGATGGTCAGGGACTTGGCCATCACCGAGTAAGCGAAGGTCGTGGAAACGCTGGTTGTGAAAGTGGCGTCACCACCATACGTGGCGGTGACCGAATGATCCCCCATCGCAAGTGTGCCGATGGTGAACGTGGCCGTGCTGGAACTCAAGGTGCTGGTTCCCAACACCGTGGCGCCGTCCTTGAATGTCACCGTGCCGGTAGCACCCGACGTCACTGTCGCGGTGAAGATCACCGAGGTGCCGTAGGCTCCGGTCGAAAGCGGGGACGACACAAGGGTCGTCGTGGAAGGCACGAGGGCGGGAGTTCCACTCACTTGGTTGGAGTCCGCGCTTTCTCCGGCGGTGTTGATGGCGGAAACCTTGTAATAGTAGGTGGTGCCGTTGACCGCGGTCATGTCATCAAAGCTCGCGGCGCTGGGATTGCCTATCACGGTGAAGACGCCGCCATTGGTCAACGAGCGCTTCACATAGTAACTGCTGCCACCGGCCGAAGCAGGCCAGGCCAGGCCGATATGGTTGCTGCCTGGCGCGGCCAGAAGGCTCGTCGGTGCGGACGGAAGCAGACTGGTGATATCAACAACCAAAGCGGCGGAGGTGCTGGTCGCGTTGGTGGTGTTACCCGCGTAACGAGCCGTGATGCTGTGGGACCCGATGGCCAGGCTACTGGTGGTGAAACTGGCTTGGAACGATCCGTTCAAGGGGCTGGTGCCCAGCAGAGACGCGCCATCATAAAACGCGACGTAGCCCGTGGGAGATGCACCCATCACCGTGGCGGTGAGGGTCAGTGGCGTGCCCGGATTGGACGGCGTTCCGCCACTTGTTAGAGACAGCGTGGTCGTGGTCGCAGGCAGGACGGTAACCGTGCCGGTGCCGGAGAAGTAGGTATCGTTCTTGTTGGTGGCGGTGGAGGCAGTCGAACCGTAGGTGCCGGGAGCCAAAGGGGAACCGGCGTTGAATGTAAGCGCGTCGATCGTGCGCGTGCCGGTGTAGTTGAGAGTGACCTTGGCCCCGGCGGTGATGTCGAGGGCCCCGGTGCCGAGGGCGGCTGCTTTTGAACAGATGAGCGTGCCCGCCGTGATGCTATTGGCGCCGGTGAAACTGTTGGTGCCGGAGAGCGTCAGCGTGCTGGTTCCGGTTTTGGTGAGTCCACCGGAACCGCTGATTGTACCACTGCACGTCAACGGCCAGGCTTCATTGAAGGTGGCGGTGGCGTTCAGCGTGATCGGTCCGCTCCACGAGGCACCCCATCCGTTGTTGCTGTAGAGCGTGCCGCCGTTGATCGTCAGGGCGTTGTTCGCGGTCACTCTTTCAAACTCGATAGTGCCACCGTTCAGCGTCACCGGTCCTGGTCCCATGGGGTTCGTAAAGAGCGGACTGATGCCATTGACGATCGCTCCCAAATGAAGAGTTCCGTTGTTGACGATGGTTCCCCCACTGTAGGTGTTGGCGGTGGTGGAAAGGAGTTGTAACATGCCCGCATTGTCTTTGGTCAGGCCTCCAGCCCCCGAAATCAATCCATTGATGATAACGGATCCGGCGTTGCCGCCGCCGAAACTCGTCATGGCGGTCAGGCTCACCGGAATGCTGACTGTGACCGTGTTGGTGCTGTTTTGATTGAACCGGGGCAGCAGGGTGCCATTGGCAGCGAAGGCCAAGCTGTTGGTTCCGGCAAGTGTGACCGAGCCCGCCATGTTGAGTTGGTTGAGGAGAAACCCGTTGTTGAGATCCTGGGTGGCAGTGTAGGTGCCGGACTTGTTGAAGGACATCCGGTAGAATGCCTGTCCGGTGACTGCAGGCACCACCGTTGCATTTGAGGCGTTGCTCCAGGAGGTGGCTCCGCTCCAGTTACCGGCTAAGGCAGTGCTCCAGAAAAAGTCCGCAGGCTGGCTGGCCCAGATGCCAATGGAGACGGTGGCCGGAGAAGAATTGCTGGTGCCGTTGTTCACGAGGAATGTAAAACTGTCCGAGCCGCTGAAGTTGGCTGACGGTGTGTAAGTCAAATTGGGCGCGGTTCCCGTGAGAGTGCCGTGGGCTGGTGGTGCGATGACCGTGTAAGCCAGGGTTCCACCACTACCCGTTAGAGTGACTGCTTGGGCGGTGTTTTGGATCAGGGTCAGATTCTGCGAGTGGGCGTAGGGCGTGCGATTGTTGACGCCTGTGCCGTCAAACAACCACTCTTTGGCGATGATGGCTCCGTTGGCACCCGCGAATGACGGGCCGGTCCATTTGAGCTTTGCCACGGCCGAGCCGGTATTTTCATAATACTGCATTTGCAGGTCAACCATCTGGCCTGCTGTCAGATAGACTGATGCGCCGTCCTTCCAGTTCGTCGTCTGGTCCACATAGTCATCGAGTAGCAGCGCTCCGTTCACATACAAGCGGGCCCCGTCGCTGTTGAGCGTCGAAAACTTGTAAGTTCCAGTCTCCGGCACCAGCAGCAGTCCGCTCCAGCGCACGCTGAACGTATCCGCACCTAGCAGGGCGTTCGGCGAGCCGGTGCCCCAGTCGAAATTCACCTGCGTGTCGGTGCGGGTAAGTTTCAGGTTGGTGAAGTCCATGTTGTCGAAATACTCGCCCTTCAAGCCGGTGCCAGCAGTGCCAACAATGAGGCTCACCGTGCCCGGGGCGGAGGTTGTTAGAACGTCAGTCACCTGGAAGGTGAAGAAGTCCGGTCCGGTGTAACCGGCGGTCGGGGTATAGATAAGGTTCGGAGCGGTGCCGGTGAGCGTGCCATGAGCCGGAGCGGTTACGTTGGTGAAAGTCACCGAGGTCCGGGGCGAATTACCGGTGAGCGTGACGGCCTTGGCACCGGTAGTGACCACGACCTGTGAGTTGGCAACCGCCAATCCAGGATTCTGGGCCGCCGCAGTGATGGCGTTTTCGATGGTGTTGATGGTGTTGACGAGATTGGTGTATTGGGACGACGCCGGATCCCATGTGCCGAGATAGCCTCGCAATGTGGGCAGTGTCCAGCGGGAGGCATCCCCGTATGCCGCCAGCGCATTGAGGCCGGGAACTTGAAACCCGTCAGAGCCCCAGCCAAAGCCAGTAGGCACTTCCTGCATCGCCAGCGCCAGGGGAACGCCTTGACTGATTTTCCACTTGGCCAGCGTGTTGATACCCTCGGCGCGTGGATCCATGCTCCACATCGTGTCGGCCTGGCTCTCTGTCTCAATCACCTGGATGAGATCCGGGATGAGCGCCTGCACATCCGCAAGTGTCAGTCGGTCGTAGCAGAATTTCGCGGCTCCTTTGCGCGCTTTGGAATCCGGTTGTTTCAAGCCGGCTTTGACCGCCGGATAGAGCAGGTTCTTGGAGGCGGCGATGGAGTAGGTGCCGATGTTGTTGCCGCCAGAGACTGCGTCGCCAAATAGGGCAAAGCCCAGATAGCCGTTGGAAATCTGGATGGGGTCATCCCACACGATCACATCCGGGTCGGTGGCGTTGGCCGTGAAAGCAGTGAGCATCGGGTCGCGCTGCACGCTGGCCGTTGCATTGTCATAACCGCGGATGGCGCTGGCGGCCTTGGCACGGACCCACGAGTCGGACTCGATTGTCTTGTCGAGCCGTTGGGTGATCAGAGGCAAAGCGGTCGGGTCCTTGAGAATTCCCAGCGTCTGGCAAGCCCCCATGCGACCGTTGGCATTGGTGCCGGTGACCATGGATCGCAGGGTGGTGAGCTCTGCGGCAGTTAGAGCGCGCTTTGCCAATTCGATGGCGGCGTAGTTGCGCACCACCGGATCAAACTCGCTCAGGGAGGCGATCAACTGGGTGGTGGTGAAACCGGGGCAATCCACATTGAAGGTCGCGGCGGAAATCGCATTGGCCACCTTGGTCGCGTCGATAGTGTTAGCGGGGATGGCGTTCTTGCCGGTGATATAAAGTCGCTGCAGCGGCAGGCCATAGGTGAGGATATAAGTGGCCGTCGGGTTCATGTCATAATAGCCGCTTGCTCCCAGATAGGTGCCGTCGGCTGTCGAGCCCGCGCCGTATTGCTCGGCTCCGTCATAGACAAACGAGCCATCGGTGCGACGTTCCAGATCGAGGTGCCAGCGCACCTTTTTCAGGTATTCCGCCACAGCCAAGGACCCGCCCATGTTGGCACCCATCGCTCCCCACAGGTAGCTGAATCCCTGGCCAGTGTGACCATATTCGCGGCCAGTGAAACTTGCGGTTGCCATGCGGGAAAAATACTCGGTTTCCACGGAGCGATTGGCCTGCAAGCCGAAGAGCACAGCGCACAACGGATCCTTGCCGTTGGATGAATGGCCGTCCATGAAGGGCTCATGTTCACCGTAGGGAATGGGGCCTTTGTTGACATACCACGCAAAGAAATCCCCGCCGCGCTGGATCGCCGGGTCGATCTCCGGATCTATCGCCTGCCCCGCCGCCTGCAGGGCCTTCTTGCCCAATACGATGGCAATATTGGCGGGGAGGCCCGCTTGATTGACCGGACCATAGGGCCCGATCGTGCCGTGGAGACTACCGTCGGAATTTAGAAGCGAACCGCTGTGTCCATAGGTACCATAGCGGCTCTGGACCTTGGCGAGAGCGACTGTGTAGTTGTTGACGCCGCTGACCACGCTGGCGTCGCCGGTGCTCAGGTAATACTCGCCAAGAAATATTCCAATGTAGCCCCAGTCCCAGACATAGAGGGAATCCGCCGGATTCGGGGTTTTCGCCGCCAGCGCACGGGCGAAGGTCTGCAAGCGGGTCTGCACCGTGGCATAATTGGCATCACCTGGTGCTACCCCGCCTAACAGGGCCAACCCATTGATGGCTCCAGCCCAGTCGCTGGTCAGGAAATTTGGATTCGCAATGAGCTGACCGACCAATGAGGTGCGGGCCTTGGCCAGGATCAACGCGGACTTCGGGCAATTGTAGGGAGCGGTAGTGGTGTAGTCGCCCATAACCGTCATGGGAATGTTTTCATCGGTGGTGACTCCTGCGCGCCAGCGTTTGACCCGCAAGGTGCCGGCCCCGGTTCTCTCGGCTTCGCCAATCGCCACGCCAAAAGACTTGC
Organism: Verrucomicrobiaceae bacterium; assembly: GCA_027487355.1. Taxonomy (GTDB): domain Bacteria; phylum Verrucomicrobiota; class Verrucomicrobiia; order Verrucomicrobiales; family Akkermansiaceae; genus Luteolibacter. The sequence goes on along the minus strand of JAIYDT010000394.1, from coordinate 2,092 downwards.
GGGCATCACTGGTAAAAAGCGGCACCGTGCCGCTGCTGCCCGCCATCGCACCGAGGATCACATCGTCCACCGCCAGAACGGCGTTGCCCGGCGCACTTGCCACCGTGACCAGGATCTGGCGGCTGGAAGTGGTGATGGTGCCATCCGCTCCGTTGCCACCGCCAATATAGATCCAGCCACGCAGGCCTGTGGCGCCGAGGTTGTAGGTCTCACCATAGAGCGGCGAACTGTTCGTATCGGCTTTGAGTGTGACGATGGCACCCGCAGCGGTTAGGTCGGGCTTCGGGGAAAAGGCCAGCGCAAACGCAGGAAAGGCGAACAGCAACAGCATCGCCATGCGTGCGAAATACCGATAACTTGGAGTTTTCATAGGGTGGGTAGCGGTGACTGGGGCAGAGTTCATTCACCAGAGTTTCCATGTTTCGAGGTCTCGATATCTTCCGGCGGAACGAGCTTGAAGATGATTTCGACTGGCGTGCCGACCCCCGGGGTCGTCTCGCCATTCACATTCCACATCTGGTCATTGTCGTTGCCCTTGCGGGGATTGTTGGCCAAGGCGGTGGGACTCGTGACCAGCGCGACAAGATTGCCCTCGGACTGCGCGAGAAAGCGCCCTTCGTGAAATATCGAGCCATTGTAAATCCATGGGCCGTGCACGATCTCTTTTTTGGCCGACTCATTGAACAGCCAGTCCTCGACCGGTGCATTCTTATCCACGTCATTCTCCTTCCATTTCACGGAGATGAGAACAGAATCACCCATAAGCTTCGGTGCAGCGCGCAAGTAATCCGCGTCGAGTCGTTCCGGGGGTGCGACGGCGGTGACGCCCCCGCCTTTTGCACCGAGCAGCAGCATGGCGACGTGGATCTCGTTCGCCTCCACCTCGGTCACGAGGAGGCTTTCGTGGACGCTGCCTTTCGGATTCACTAGCAGGTATTCCAGCAGCCCCCTCTTCATCTTCAACACTCCGGGAAAGGAAATACTGCGCGCCTTTTGATCGAGTCGCACTTTGCCGACCTCGAAAACTCCAGGAGAAACCTCGCGCACCGCAGGCTTGGCGGGCGACGGCGCGGCCTCCACTTCCGCAGCGCGGATCGGAGCAGGCGTTGCCAAGATGGCTGCCACGGCAAGGATAAGGACTCCAGGCAGCTTCACACGAAGTTGAAGCCCGGGGAGAAGTGGCGTGAGGCCGAGAAGAACCCGACTGGAGAGAGAACACATGGATTTCGTGATTGCGGAGTGGAGACTTGGATCAACGATCAAGTGAAAAGAAACCCGATGGAACTTGAAAATCCAAGCACAAGGCGCTGCAAGCAATGGTGTTCCTTTGACGCGGGCATGGTGATGACCAGCGCGAGTACCGGTTGGAAAGGCAGTGACGCTGCATGGAGATCGTTCATGTGGAGTTATGCAAATCATCAAAATGCGGCATTTTTCAGAAGACGCTGCCGCCCTTGGTCAATTGGGGCATCGGCGCGCCAAAACCAATTTCGGGGTATTTAGGTAGTTTGACAACAATTCCGACCGGTATTGCCCTGGCCGGATTGCCTGCTTAGTCCGTCAGGGCATAGACGTCTTTTCCAAAGACTGCGGTTATTCCATCGTTGGCGTGCGGTTTTGTCCTGTTCCAGGCATCATCGAATTCAGCGACCTTGTATTTCTTTTTCCCGATGTAGCTTGAGATCGCGTCATTCGACAATTCAACCGAATCGCCCACGGCACCTGTGAGCACCAGGTTCCACTGGGTGTCGTCCATCTTGAACAATACGATCCTGCCGGAAATTGACAGTGGCAGTTCCTTGATCGGGGATGGCGAATCGCAGTAGAAGAATTCATCTGTCTTCACCCATGTGATCACCTTGCCATCCCGCAAAACTCGACGTTGTTGGAGGTTCGTGCCCGTGCAATAGAATCCATTTTTTGGCAATTGCTCGCCTTTGTATTCAAAAGGCTTCTCGCCAAAATTCACGACCGTTTCAGATCCGTTGGCAAAGGTGGTCTTCTGCACCTGAAGATCATCCGTCAGAAACTCATGCGACGTCATTTGAACTCCGAATTTATCGCGCATTGATGGCACCGTGAGATAATAGGT
>JAIYDT010000012.1 GCA_027487355.1 Verrucomicrobiaceae bacterium | reverse complement strand
GCCCAATCCGCCGGAACTTTCTCTTTGCCGCCCCCGCGACGGCTGCCTAGCGTGGCGGCGTGCCTGATTTGGACGTTAGACCTTTCGCTGATGTGGCGGTGATCGACCGGGAGTATCTCCGGAATACGTTTCGTGCGATGCTTCGCGCGCGGCAGTTGGAAAACAAGCTCTCCAGCCTCTACAAGGCGGGCAAGATCGTCGGCGGCGTCTATCTCGGTCGCGGCCAGGAAGCGGTCAGCGCCAGCCTCGGCGCGGCGCTCGTGCAGGGAAAGGACATCTTCGCCGCCCTGATCCGCGACCAGGCGGGACGCACGGCCTTCGGCGAACCGCTGATCGACTGCACCCGGACCTACCTCGGTTCGGTGCTGGGTCCGATGAAGGGACGCGACGGCAACATTCATCGCGGTCGCCCGCTGGACGGGATGCCGGCGATGATTTCCCACCTTGGGGCGCAGGTTTCGGTGGTTGCGGGCATGCTTTTCGCGCGCCGGATGAAAGGCGAGCTGCCGGGAGTGGTCGGTGCGACCTGTGTCGGCGATGGCGCGACCTCGACCGGAGCTTTTCATGAAGGCGTGAACCTCGCGGCGATGGAAAAACTTCCACTGGTGATCGTGGTGGCGAACAACCAGTTCGCCTACTCGACCTCGACCGACCGCCAGTTTGCCTGTCATGATCTGGTCGATCGCGCCCGTGGCTATGGCATCCCCGGTTACTCGGTGGATGGCACCGATTTCCTGGCCTGCACCACCGTCATCGGCGAAGCGGTCCAGCGCGCTCGAAATGGCGGCGGCCCGCAGATGATCGTGGCGAAGCTGCTGCGGCTTTCCGGCCACGGCGAGCATGACGACGGCTCGTATGTGCCGGACACCATGAAGGCGGGTCCCTACGGTCGCGACTGCATCGAGGTCGCCATGCGCCAGATGACGGAGGGCAGATACGCCACGGTCGATGAGCTTGCCGCCTGGCAGGACGAAACTGCGGACGAGGTCCAGCGTGCGGTCGCCCAAGCCCAGCAGGAACCCATCCCCGATCCCTACACGGCGGAATGGAATGCCCTTTCCACCCAATTCTTCAAACCCGAGTGAGTGTCACCTACATCGACGCGATCCGCGAAGCGCAGGCCAAGCTGCTGCGCGAGGACGAGCGCGTATTCCTCTACGGCCAGGACATCGCCACCTTCGGCGGAGCATTCAAGGCCACGAAAGGTCTGGCGGAGGAGTTTCCCGGCCGGGTCCATGACGCGCCGATTTCCGAAGACGCCATGATCGGCCTGGCGGTGGGCGCGGCCATCGAGGGCATGCGACCGATCATTGAAATGCAGTTCGCCGATTTCTCGTCGATCGCGTTCAACCAGATCGTCAATCAAGCCGCCACGCACTTCTATCGCACCGGCGTTCCGGTCCCCCTAACCGTCCGCCTGCCCTCAGGAGGCACGCCAGGCTCGGGGCCGTTCCACAGCCAGAGCATGGAGTCGATCTACGCCCACTATCCCGGCCTGATCGTTCTCACACCGGCGACCGTTTCCGATGCCTATCACATGCTCATCGATGGCGTGGCGATGCAGGACCCGGTGATCTACTGCGAGCACAAGTTCCTCTATCGCTGGCTGAAGGCGAAGTCGATCAGCGACGATCACCTGCCGATCGGTCAGGCCCGCATCGTTCGTCCGGGGAAACATGCCACAGTGGTCGCGTATTCCGCGATGGTCCACGAGGCCGTGCGTGCGGCGGAGCGACTGCATGAGGACGGATGGGAAATCGAGGTCGTCGATCTGCGATCGGTGAAGCCACTGGACATGGACACCGTGCTGGCCTCGGTCGCGCGGACCGGTCGCCTGCTCGCCGTCGGCGAAGCCTTTCCCTGGGGTGGTGTCACGGCAGAGGTCGTGGCCCGCACCGCCAGCGAGGGCTTCCATTTGCTCGACGCCCCACCGATGCGGCTGAACGCCCGCGACACGCCGGTGCCCTATCATCCCAAACTCTGGGCCGCCCATCGCCCGACCCCCGAGTCGATCTGCGAAGCCATCCGCCAGCTCTTGTCTTTCTAACAAGTTTCGAATTTCCAATTTCGAATTTCGATTTTTCTCCCAGCCATGCCCTCCGTTCCGATCCTCATGCCTCAACTTGGCGAATCCATCGCCGAGGCCACCATTGTTCGGCTCGATGTCGCGGTTGGTGACCGCGTGTGCACCGATCAGGAAATCATCGAGGTGGAGACCAACAAGGCGGTCATGGGCGTGACCACACTGTGCGATGGGGTCGTGTCCGAACTCCGCGCTCAGGAAGGCGTTTCCTACTCGGTCGGCACCTTGCTGGGGATGCTGGAAGTGACCGAGGAGGAAGTGATCCGCACCGGCGTGGAAACCGTCGAGATGCTGGAGGCGAAACGCAATGCCGGCCCTGCTCCCGGCACGCCGCAGGCCGAGGCGAACCTTCATTTCGGATCGCAGGACGACAGCTACGAGGAGGCCCCCGCCGTGGTGCCGAGCGTGAAAGGCCTGCCCGTCCCGACCGGGATCATGGGTGCCCATTACATCTCGCCCCGCATGCGGGCGCGGATGGACGACCTGGGTTTGCGCGAGGCTGACATTTCCGCCGTCGCAGGCACAGGAGCGGGTGGTCGTGTGACGGTCGGCGACCTGGAGCGCTTCCTCGATTACATCGCCACCTGGCCGAGCAGCCAGGCCTCGCCGATGCGACTCGCCGTGGCCGATGCCATGCGCCGCAGTTGGACGCGTCCGCTCGCCACGGTCGGCCTGCCGGTGCTGTTGGACCGCGTGCTGGATCACCGCCGCGCCGCCGATCCCAAGCCCGGCCTCACGCTTTATCTTTTGCGTGCCTTCGCCCGCGCCCTCGCCGAGGACCCCGCCAGCGCCGGTTTCCTGATCGGGGAAAAGGTCGTGCACCCACGCTCGTTCGACATCGGCGTGGCCGTGCAGGTCGAGGATGGTGTGGTGGTGCCGGTTGTGAGAAAGGTCGATCAAAAGCCCGTCCGTGATCTCGTTGTCGAGTATGCCGACCTTGTCGATCGTTCACGCCGCCGCCGCCTGACCGATGCCGATCTCAAGGGCGGCATCGCCACCGTGACCAACTTCGGCACCTTCGGCCTGACCTCCGGGACACCGATCCCGCTGCCGAACGAAACCCTGATCCTCGGCATCGGTGCCGGCGTGAAGAAGCCGGTCTGGAGCGCACAGGTCGAGGCTTTCCTCCCCGCCACCGAGGCCGACCTCGTCCTGACCTTCGACCACCGAGTCGTCGATGGCGGCGGAGCCGGGCTCCTGCTGAACCGGGTCGCGCAGCTGCTCCAGAAGCCGGAAGAACTCTGATCGAAGAAAATTCGAAATTCGAATCACGAAATTCTCCCCTGTGGACAAGATCGACATCCCCAAGAAAGCCATCTACCGGCTCTCGATCTACTACCGCTGCCTGCAGCGTCTGAAGGACAATGATGTCGAGACCGTGAGCTCGGATGCCCTCGCCCG
>JAIYDT010000060.1 GCA_027487355.1 Verrucomicrobiaceae bacterium | reverse complement strand
TCTGAACTCTTGAATCTTCCAGTCTTACGTCTTCCCTCTCCTCATGAAACTCACCGGATTCGCCGACGAAGCCTCCCGCGATCTCGACAAGCAGATCGCCGCCACCCGTGAACTCGGATGGTCCTGCATCTCCGCCCGCATGGTCGGTGGCAGCAACCTCCATGAACTCCCCGAAGACGAGTTCGCGCGCGTCGCCGACCGACTCGACGAAGCCGGCATCCACATCCCGGAGTTTGGCTCGCTGATCGGAAACTGGGGCAAGAAGATCACCGGCGACTTCGATGTCACCCTCGCGGAAATCGATCGCGCCATCCCGCGCATGCAGCGGCTCGGCTCGAAGATCGTCCGCGTGATGTCCTTTGCCCAGGAACCCTGGGGCGAGGACCAGCATGAGGCCGAACGTTTCCGCCGCCTGCGCGAAATCGTCAGCCGCTTTGAGGCCGCCGGACTCACCGCCGCGCACGAGAATTGCATGAACTGGGGAGGCTTCTCCGCCGAGCACACGCTGCGCCTCATCGAGGAGGTGCCGGGGCTGAAGCTGGTGTTCGACACCGGCAATCCCGTCTTCCAGCTCGACCGCTCGAAGTCCGAACCCTTCCCCTGGCAGGATCCCTTCGCCTTCTGGGAAAGTGTGCGTGAGCACGTCATCCACATCCACATCAAGGACTGCCGCTATCCGGAAACCGAAGGCGTCGAGCCGGTTTACACCATGCCCGGCGAAGGCGAGGCCAAGGTCGCGCAGATTCTAACAGACGCCAAGTCGCGCGGTTACGATGGCTACATCGCCATTGAGCCCCACGTCGCCACCGTCTTCCACGTCAAGGACCAGTCGCAGGTCGATTGGCAGCAGTGCTACGATTCCTACGTCGAATACGGCCGGAAGATGGAAGCCCTGCTCGACTCCATCGGCTGGGCCCGTTCCTGACATGAAGCGCCCGACCGCTGAGGACCGCCTGAACGCCCGGCTCCGGCCAAAGGGCTTTCCGGTGATGAAGCAGCGCTGGTCGGGCCTGCTGTTCCTGCACTGGCCGGTTCCGGCGGAGTCGATTCAGGCGACCCTTCCTCCCGGTCTCCATGTCGATACCTTCGACGGCCAGGCCTGGATCGGAGTCGTGCCCTTCTTCATGGACCGCATCCGCCCCAGCCTGCTGCCGCCGGTGCCATGGCTTTCGTGGTTCCGGGAAATGAACGTCCGGACCTATGTCCACGACGATCGCGGCGTGCCGGGCGTGTGGTTCCACTCGCTCGACTGCGATCAGCCGCTCGCCGTGGAAATCGCGCGCCGCTTGTTCCATCTCCCCTACGAACACGCGCGGATGGACATCGTCGGCAACGGTCAGCGGATCGATTACCGCTGCCAGCGGAAGGGCCGGGAAGAGGTGGCCCGTTTCATCTACGAGACTCCCCGTAGCACGACCGAAGCCGTGGAAGGCACGCTGGAATGGTTTCTCGTCGAGCGCTACGTCCTGTTCTCGGCGAAAAAGGACGGCACCCTTTGTGAAGGCCGCGTCCACCATCCACCCTATCGCATCGCCGGGGTGGAATGCCGGCAATGGTCCGCCGCGCCGATCGCCTGGGACGGTCTTGAAATGCCCTCAGGCCCGCCGGTTTCCATCCTCGCGGCGGATCCCGTGGAGGTGGCGGTGTTTCCGCTCAGAAAGCTCTGACCTTCGCGCCCTTGCTGAGCCCGCTCAGGCGTGGGCCAGCGCCTCCTCGAAGGCGGCGCGGATGGTTTCGAAGGGCTCGATGCCGACCGACACCCGCAGCAGGTTCGCAGGAACACCACAGCCTTCGGTCCATTCCAATTCGTGATAGTGCGCCAGCAGGGTGTAGGGGCAGACCAGCGTGAAAATCGTGCCGAAACTGGGTCCCTTGGAAAGCTTCAGCGTGTCATAGACCTTCGGCGTGCGCTTGGGGGCCTTCAGCACAAAGGAAAGGAGACCACCGTAGCCACCGCCCTTGGCCTTCACCGTATCGTAGTTCGTGGTATTGCCGATCGACGGGTGCCAGACGGTCTCGACCCCCTGATGGTCGGCCAGCCATTGCGCGAGCTGCTCGCCGTTCGCGTTGACCTGCTTCATCCGTTCGGCATAGCCCTTGAGATTGGAAAGCAGCACCTCGGCATCGGCCACGTAAAGCGGGGCGGTGTTCTTCGACTCCTCTGCCAGCACCTCGCGGAAGGCATTTGCATGCGGCGAATCGGCCCGGACGGTGGCGGCTCCAGCCATCACGTCGCCGAGGCCGGAAAGCCATTTCGTCAGGCTGCCGGTCACCACATCCGCGAACTTCAGGGCCTGCACATTGAACGGGCCGGCTGCCGAATCATCGAGGATCAGCGGCGTCGAGCCATCGGCACAGGCCGCTGCGACGCGGGCCAGATCCACGGTCCGCAGCAAGGGATTGCTGGGCACCTCGGTGAACACCCCGGCGAACTCGCCTTGGCGGATGCGGGAAATGGCCTCATCGAAAGACTCCCCGGTCGCCTCATTGAGATAGACCACCCCGTTTCCAAAGACTTCCTGGATCTTGAGGCAGTCCACGTAGGGGAATTCGAGCTGGAGGGTCTTCTTGCCTTCCTTGACTCCCGGCAGCGCGCGCAGGACGGCCGTGGCCGCCGCCATGCCGCTTGCGAAGACAAAGGAGTCGGCAGGCTCCGCGCCGGCAAGATTGGCGAGCCGACGTCCGATGAGATGGGACTTGGTGCCATGACGCAGTTGGCCATCGAAGAAATCCTGGGCCTGACGGCTGCTCACCACCTCGCCGGAAAAACGCCAGTAGAGGTCCGCCTCCGCCTTCGCCTTGGCCGGAGCCACCAGCACCTGGAGCCCGTGAAAGCTGGCCACGCGGACCGCTGTTTCCGCGCGACGCTCCACCCAGCGCTGGGCGCGTTGGGCTGCGCCCTTCGTCGGCAGTACGATGACATGATCCTCCTCGGTGGCGACCTCCGCCTTGGCGGTGGCGAACAGTCGCTCAACCAGAGGATGCCGGAAAAATCGCGGGTAGCCGCTGCGCATCCGACGGGTGACTTTCTCACGCCCCTCCTCGTATCCGACCACGGAATCCCAAGTCGGGAGGCACACCGAGCATGCGTGCGGAGAATCCGGCAACGGCACCCCCAGATCCTCCTCGGTCCAAGCCGGGTCCACCATCAAGTCGCGCATCTGCCCCTTCCATGCCCCGGACCGGCCAGTTGTGCAAGTCCGATTCAAGTCTTGAACCAAGAGGTGAAACAGCCGTTTGAATCCTCGGTGCCCCTCTGCCCACCCTGGTCAAGCAGGGCTGCAACCTGGCCGCCAGCGCGGCTGGCGCAAGGAAAGCCTCTCTCCCATCGACAAGACTGGAAACCTTCGATGACGATCCGATCGAAAATTGGCAGGCCCTTGGAACTTGGAACTTTTTTCCCGTGAACCGGAAAGCGTTCTTCAGTAAGCAACCAGCATGCGCTTGATTCGATTTGGAGAGCTGGGTCGTGAGGAACCGGGAGTGTTGCTGCCGGATGGACGTCGGATCGATGCCAGTGGCCAGTTCGCCGACTACGACGAAGGATTTTTCGCCATGGGCGGCCTGGAATCGCTGGCCGAGTGGGTCGCCGATGGCTGTGCGGGCGGGGCGGAGGTGGATCCGTCGGTCCGCTGGGGGGCGCCGATTGACCGGCCGTCCAAGATCGTCTGCATCGGAAAGAACTACCTGGATCACGCCATGGAGTTCGGTGAGGGCGTGCCCACCGAACCGGTCATTTTCATGAAGGCCAGCAGCGCCTGGAGCGGTCCCAACGACGACATCATCCGCCCCCGGGGCTCCGAGAAGCTCGACTACGAGGTCGAGCTGGCGGTGATCATCGGCGCGACCGCCTCCTACGTCGAGGAAGCCGAAGCGCGCGACTACATCGCCGGTTACTCGGTGTTCTGCGATTACTCCGAGCGGGATTTCCAGAAGGAGATGGGCGGCCAATGGACCAAGGGCAAGAGCGCCGACACCTTCGCGCCGATGGGCCCTTGTCTCGTCACGCCCGACGAGGTCTCCGATCCCCACGGCCTGCGCCTGTGGTGCAAGGTCAACAACGACATCCGCCAGAACGGCTGGACCGGCGACATGATGTTCAAGGTGCCGCTGCTGGTCAGTTATGTCAGCCGCTTCATGACCCTCCTGCCCGGCGATATCATCGCCACCGGCACCCCCAGCGGCGTCGCCATGGGCATGAACCCACCGCGCTACCTCGAACCCGGCGACGCCGTCGAATGCGGCATCGAAGGCCTAGGCGAACTCCGCCAGCGGGTCGTGGCCTGGGCTTGAAAGAGAGTTAGGAAGAGGGATCTCCAGGTGGACCGGTAGGTTTTGTGAGATGGTTTTCCTGCGCCAACGCTGGCCTCTGGATCCTGCGGTCGGCGGAACCTCGGGCACGCCCGCTTTCATGGAGTCGTTCGGAGGCGCGGATTGTCTTTCCTCCAATCAGGGCTCGGGGGCTTGATCCGGCGGGACTCGAAAAAACCTCTTCTCTTGGACTGGAAATGTCGGGTCCGCCACCAGCGTGCCGGAGCGAATGCCGCGGACATCCACGATATGCCCGCCAAAGGGACTGGTGACGAAGCCCT
>JAIYDT010000025.1 GCA_027487355.1 Verrucomicrobiaceae bacterium | reverse complement strand
CGCGAGTCGGGCTGCCAGGCGGGATTGGCGCTGAATCCGGCGACGCCCTTCGAGGCGGCGATTCCCTATCTTTCGCAGATCGACCTGTTGCTGTGCATGACGGTGGTGCCGGGCTTCGGCGGTCAGGCCTTCATGGCCGAGGTGCTGCCGAAAATTTCCGCCGCAGCGGCGTATCGGTCCGAGCATGGACTTTCGTATCACATCGAGGTCGATGGTGGGATCGTGACAGAGACGGCGAAGCGCTGTGCCGAAGCCGGCGCGAACGTGATGGTGGCCGGGTCCTCGACCTTCAAGGCTCCGGACATGGCGGCGGCGGTGCAGGAGATCCGCAACGCCTGATTTCCGCCAACGAACCTTCCCACAGGCGGCGTTTGACCCACACGTGCAGATGAATTCGAAAACGCTGATTCCCGTCGCCACCGCGCTGGTCGGTTTCGCCCTCGGCTGGGGGGTGAAATCGGGCGGGCCGAAGCCGAGCGACTCCGCCTCGAACTCCGCAGAGGTCGGAAACGGCAAGACGTTCTCCCAAGGTGGTGGCTCCGATTCCGGACGCAATGGCCGCCCCCTCCGCCCGACGATTCCCAGAAATACGATGACGCCGATTTCCCCGACCCAGGACGCGGTGGTCCTTCAGCAGCGCTTGGAAAAGGCATTCCGCGAGGCCGGGTCGGTGCGCGACCGGGCGAAGCTCCTGCGCATGGCCGAGGCGCTGGGTCTGAGCACCGAGCAGATCGATCGCTTCGATGCCTTGATCACCGAGCAGCGCCTTCAGCCATCCGAGAGCACCCAGGGGCTGTCTCCGAAGGCGCGATTGGAAATGATGGCGCAGTCGGCCAGGATGTTCGACTCGAAGTTCCGCGCCATCCTCGGACCCGAGCAGGCCGCCGCGCTGGACTCGCTGCGTGCCCGACAGATGGAGAACCGGGTGGAATCGAAGGCCCAACGGGAGCTGGCGGATTTCATGGGAAAGGTCGATCTTTCCACGGAACAGCGGGAGGCGGTGGCCGATGTCCTCAGGGCTTCCGCCGCGAAGGAGGCCGCCAACCTGCCGGCGGGTGTGGATTTGTTGATGGAATCCAGCTACCTGCCCAGCGGCCTGGGCTCGATCAGTGATCGATCGGTCGAAGCCATGCTCGCCATCGGCGATGACGCCGCCACCGCGATGGATCCGAAGGCGGTCGGACTCAAGATGGCGGATCAGCAACGGGAAAAGGTGCTGTCCCAGGCGAAGCTGTTGGAGGAAATCCTGACCCCGGCGCAACTGGCCCAGTATCGCGCGGTGGCGGAGGCACAGAGCGCCTTTCAAGAGGCCGGCGCGGCGGTCCCGAAGCCCTGATAAGCGGTCGATTGGAGGAGGGTGAAATTTTCCGCGTAAGATTCCGCCGCTTTCCGGTAAACCTAGTGGAAGACCGATGAGCGAGCGCCCAAGAAACCCGGAAGAGCAGATGGTTGGCTGGATCGCCAGCCATCAGGGGGCGCTGCATCGGCTGATCCTCTCGCTGCTGCCGGATGACCCCACGCTGGCGAGCGACGTGCTTCAGGAAACCAATCTCGTCCTATGGCGGAAGGCGAAGGACTATGATCCGGCGCGCCCTTTCCTGGCCTGGGCCTTCGGCATTGCCCGACATCAGGTCATGGCCGCGAGGCGAGATGCCCAACGCGATCGACATGTGTTCAGCGACCGTCTCGTCGAGCTGCTGGGTGAGGAGCATCCCGTCGATGACAACACGGCCGAGCTCGAAAACGCGCTGGAAGGCTGCCTCAACAAACTGCCAGCCAAGCATCGGGAACTGATTCTCGCACGCTATCAACCGGGCGCTTCGGTTCAGGAGCTGGCGACCGCACGCTCCAAGTCTCCAGGCGCACTCTCCGTCCTTCTGTTGCGCATCCGCAAGCTTCTCGAGGACTGCATTGATCAGCAATTGAACCCCACGGCTTCATGAATCCGGACTCGTTCGACCGCCTGGTCCAATCGCTCTTCGACGGGACCCTTGACCCCGCCGGGCGCGAGGCGCTGGACCGCTTGCTGCTGGAAAGTCCAACAGCCCGCGAGCAATACCGCCGTGCCACCGCGCTTCACGCCGCCCTGATCCGCCGGGCTGAGCATGAAACTCCGGCCAAGGCCACTACGCGCGCGGCCCTGCCCTTTCCTAACAGAAAGCTGCTGGCGGTCGCCGCCTTGCTGCTGCTCTCGCTGACCGCCTCGTTTTTCCTGCTGAAACCCGGACCCAGCGCCAGAGTCGTGCGGGTTTCCGGAACCAGCCCCCTCACCAAAGGACAGCCGCTGCCGGTGAAGACCCCGATCGACTTCGAACGCGGAATCCTCGAACTTTCCTTTCCCAGCGGTGCGGAGGTCGTGCTCGAAGGCCCCTGCCAGTTCCGCCTCGATGAGGCCGAAACCCTGACCGTCTCCCATGGCCGGCTCTCCGTCCACGCACCCCCGGGCGCCCAGGGATTCCGCGTCAACACGCCAGGCGGTCGCTTCGTGGACCTCGGCACGCGCTTTGGCCTCGCGGTGGGCAGCGACGGCACGAACCCGGTCGTGCTCACTGAAGTTTATGAGGGTGAGGTCGAGGTGCAGTCCTCCGGCAAGACCCGTCTCACGAAAGGAGAATCCAGAGCTTTGGTTCAAGAGAAGTCCGGCAGCAAGCTGTTGAAGGCCCTGGATGCGGAACCCATCCGCGTCCCGAACCTCGCCCTCCAGCTGCCTTCGAAGGAAGAGCCGGGAAGGAACCTCGCCCTCGGAAAGCCCGTCACCAGTCCCGGTTACTGCATCCGTCGCCATGGTTCGGTGTTTCCGCCGGAGAATCTAACAGACGGCAGGTTCGACGACACGGGCGTCCCTGGTGACTGGTCGTTCTGGCTGGCTCCGGATGGAGAGAATGGCGAGTTCACCGTCGATCTGCTCGCCTCCACCCGCATTTCACGGGTCTCCCTGCAGAACACCTGCAATCGCCGCATTGACGATCGTGGAACCGAGTCTTTCCTGCTCATGGTTTCCAATGACGATGTCCACTACACCACCGTGCTTGAAGGAAGTCTTCCGCGGCTCGATCCCGGGGCGAAAGGCTCCTTCCCTTTCCATGACTTCAGCTTCCCATCCGTCGAGGCCCGCCATGTGAAACTGGTCGTCACCAGCCACTATCGCAGCCTGCTTCGTCCCGATGACCACCCCAACCAGGGCGGTGGTCTCAATGAGATCCGAATTTTCGCCGAATGAGCCCAACCCGACTCCTCCTGCTCCTGCTTGCCCTTCCGCCGATGATCGCGCGCGGCGAGATCGACTTCGCCCGTGACGTGCGGCCGATCCTCAATGCCAAATGCACCGCCTGCCACGGCGGGGTGAAAGAGGCGGGAGAGGTCTCCTTCATCTATCGCGACAAGGTTCTCGGCAAAGGCGAGTCCGGCCAGCCAGTCGTCGTACCCGGAAATCCTGAGGCCTCGGAGATGATCAAGCGCATCCTCAGCCAGGATCCGGATGAAGTGATGCCGAAGCCGGAGCACGGTCCAAGACTCTCCGACAAGGAGATCGAAACCCTCACGCAGTGGGTCAAGGAAGGCGCGAAGTGGGGCGAGCACTGGGCCTTCGTCAAACCCGAGCGCCACACCCCGCCGACGGTTTCCAATCCCGCCTGGTGCCGCAATCCCATCGACCAGTTCATCCTCGGAAGACTCGATTCGGAAAAGCTCAAGCCGTCTCCGGAAGCGGACCGCGCCGCATTGCTCCGCCGCGTTTCCCTCGATCTCGTCGGGCTCCCTCCGACGCTCGAGGAGCTCGACGCCCACATCGCCGACACCTCCCCCGATGCCTATGAAAAGCAGGTGGACCGCCTGCTCGCCTCGCCCGCTTTCGGAGAGCGCTGGGCCTCGGTCTGGATGGACCTTGCGCGCTATGCGGATTCAGAGGGCCTTGGCCTTGATCGCGCGCGTGACTCCTGGAAGTTCCGTGACTGGCTGATCGACTCCTTCAACCAGGACAAGCCCTTCGACCAGTTCACCATCGAGCAGCTCGCCGGAGACCTCCTGCCGAATCCCACGCTTGACCAACTGGTCGCCACCACCTTTCACCGCCTCACCCAGTCGAATGAGGAAGGCGGCACCGATGACGAGGAGTTCCGCGTCTCCGCCGTGCTGGATCGGGTCAACACCACCTGGGAGGTGTGGCAGGGCCAGACCTTCGGCTGCGTCCAGTGCCACAGCCATCCCTACGATCCCATCCAGCATGATGAGTATTACAAATTCGCCGCCTTCTTCAATCAGACCCGAGACGCCGACCTGAGCGAGGGGCTTCCCACGATCAGCGTGCCAGTTGACCGCGCGAGGCACAAGGAGGCGGGGAATCTCCAGGCGGCGATCACCAAGGCGGAGTCCGCTTTGTACGAGATTCATGGTAGTTTGAACAAGTCCACCACCTGGGCACCCGTCAACAATCTGGAGGCCACCGGGAAGGGCACCCTTCTCAAGACCATCGATCAGGATGGATACCGGGAGTTCCGCACCACCGGAAACGTCGCCAGCAGCTCCCAGCACCTCCTGAGCTTCCAGCCGGCCGGTTCCACACCCCTCACCGCGATCAGAATCGAACTCTTGCCCCTCGATGAAAGCGCCGCACGCCTCACTCCGGAGTGGGGCTCGTTCCTGAAGAAGATCGAGGTCACGATTCTGCCTGCCGATGGCTCAAAGCCACGTCCGGTGATGCTCTCACGCCTCATCGGCGATGAGAAACACCCGCTTTTCGACCCCGAAGCCTCGCTCAAAGGAGGACAAGGCTGGGGGCCCTACAGCAAGATCGACCGCCTGCGCTGGTGTGTGGTGATCCCGCAGGAGCCGATCGTCCTCGAACCGGGCGCGAAGCTTCAAGTGACCCTCGTCAATGGCGGAACGATCATCTCCAGCTTCCCGATGGTCGCCAAGCGAGGACGCCTTGCCGTCACCAGCAATCCTGCGTGGACCGCCCTTCTTTCCCAGCCGGATGCTGTCGCCCAACGAAACACGATCAATGACGCCCGTGCGAAGCTGAAGGCCATCCCCTCGACCACCGTCCCCGTGATGCGCGATTTGGAACCTGCCGCCCAGCGTGAGACGCACGTTTTCGTCCGCGGCAACTGGCTCAACAAGGGCGACCGAATCGAGACGCCCGATACTCCCGCCCTGTTCCCGAAGATCCCGGCTGGCGCGAAGCACGATCGACTCGCCATGGCGAAATGGCTGGCTTCCCCGGAGAACCCGCTCACCGCACGCGTCATCGTCAACCGCTTCTGGCTCGAACTCTTCGGCACCGGCATCGTGGAGACCGCCGAGGACTTCGGTTCCTCCGGCGTGAAGCCCTACCACCCCGAACTGCTCGACGACCTTGCCGTCCGCTTCCAAAGCGAGTTCAAATGGAGCCTGAAACGCCTCGCCCGCGAACTCGTGACCTCCACCACCTACCGCCAAAGCGCGGTCATCGCCCCTGGCATGGCGGAACGCGATCAGTCCAACCGCCTCCTCGCCCGTGGCCCCAGGCAGCGGTTGACGGCGGAGATGTCGCGCGATCACGCCCTCACCGTTTCCGGTCTGATTTCCCTCAAAACCCATGGCATGCCGACCCGCCCACCGATTCCGGCCGGGGTCTGGACTCCCTTCGTCGGCGATCCGTGGAAAACTCCGGCACCTGGAGATCCGGAGCGCTATCGCCGATCGGTCTACACCTACTGGAAACGTAGTATCCCCTACCCCACGTTTGCCACCTTCGACGCGCCGACCCGCGAGATGTGCAGCAAGCGCCGCCTCGTTTCCAACACCCCGCTCCAGGCCCTGACGGTCCTCAATGACCCCGCCTTCGACGAATGCTCGCGGACGCTCGGCTCCTGGATGGAGAAGCTCCCAGCCCCCACGATCGAGGAAAAGCTTTCCTCCGG
>JAIYDT010000113.1 GCA_027487355.1 Verrucomicrobiaceae bacterium | reverse complement strand
CTCCTACCTCCCGCGCATGTCTCTTGAGACCTCACTCATTCTGTTCAAGCCCGACGCCGTCGCGAAAAACGTCGTCGGAACCGTTCTTTCCCGCTTTGAAGCCGAAGGATTCCGCATCCGAGGCATCAAGATGCTCGCCCTGAGCGACGAGATCCTCGCCGAGCATTACTCGCACATCGCCGACAAGCCCTTCTTCCCATCGGTCCGCGGGTTCATGCAGGAATCACCTGTGATCGCCCTCGCCCTCGAAGGAGATAACGTCATCGCGCGCGTCCGCGATCTTCTCGGACCGACCGACTCCAAGGCCGCTGCCGCCGGCACGATCCGTGGTGACTTCGGCGACAAGGAAGGCGACGCCAAGATGCGCAACGTTTGTCACGCTTCCGACTCCGTCGAAGCCGCTGCCGATGAGATCAAGCGCTTCTTCAAGGAAGGCGAAATCTTCGCCTGATCCCCAAGATCCATCATTTCCGAATCGGGCGGCCTGCGGGTCGCCCGTTTTCGTTTCCAGAGGTCACTGGAGCCTCGGCTTCAGCCACTCGACCAGCTTGGTCCGGTACTCGCCTTTGTTTCTCCAGAGCGAGTCGCCATGACCGCCGCCCTGGACGGTGAACAGGGTCTTCGGCATCGCAGCCGCCGCGAAGAGCTGCTTGCCTTGGGCAAAGGGAACCACTTCATCCGCCGTGCCGTGGATGAAGAGCAGCGGCAGCGGGGAAATCTTCGCCACCCAGTCCTTCGGAGCCCATTCGTCGGTCACGATGTTGCGACCGACCTTGCCAGCGACGATGTCGGCCATGCCTTGATAGGACGCGAATCCGCCGTCGCAGATCACCGCGCGGACTCCCGGCACCGGCTGCTCCGCGAGGGCGGTGATCGATTTCGCGCCGCCGAGGCTGTGGCCCATGGAAATCAACCGGGTACGATCCACATCGGGTCGGCTCTTCACGTAGTCGAACGCCGCCCACACATCCTCGATCAAGCCATGCCTCTGGAGCGATCCTCCCGAGCTTCCAAAGCCACGGTAATCGTAGAGGAAGACATTGAACCCCTCCGGCAGCAGCCACGTCACGAAGCCGAGATGATGGCCAATGGCTCCGGCGTTGCCGTGCGAGAACACCACGGTTCCGAACGCAGGTTTCTTTTTCGAAGAAAGGAACCAGCCGTGCAGTTTCGTGCCGTCCTTCGACTTGAACCAGACGTCGTCGTAACGCACACCCCAGGTCGCAGGCGTTTCCTGTGGATCGGCCGTGGGAAAGTAAAACAGTTGGTTGCCTCCGCTCTTTCCCAGAAAGGCGCGGGCCAACACGGAGAGGTCACCGGAGGGATCACGCGTCAGCTCACGCACGAGTTCCTCGGGGCTCTTCGGAGCAGGACGCACAGGAGGGGCCGCGATGGCGACCAGTGGAAAAGTCGCCAACCATAGCACCGCGAACCACACCCCTTTCATATCGACCAATCAGCCACCTGAACCGACATCCGTCAACCCACCGCCTTCACCGCGATCAGGAGAAACGGAGCGGGACGTAGCGTGGCGAGCATGCCGTATCGCGCCACCCGCAGTTCCCCTCCTCGCGAGGCCATCCAGGCTTCCACGGCTGAGGCCTCGTCATTTCCTCCCTCATGGCCAGGATAACAAACCACGCACAGCCAGCCGCCCGGACGCAGGACTCGCAGCGATGCCTCCAACGCCATCAAGGTTTCCGCCGCGGTGGTGATCACCGATTGATCCGAGCCCGGCAGGTAGCCGAGGTTGAACAGGATCGCCGCCACCGTTCCGGGCTCGGCATGGTCGGCGAGACCAGCATGCGACTTCTGGAAAAAGTCCACTCGTTCCCCGAGGCAGTCGGCTTCGACCAGTCGCCGCGAGGATGAAATCGCCGCCGCCTGCACATCGAAGGCCAGCACGCGACCGGTCGCGCCCACCTGCCTGGCGAGAAAGACCGTGTCGTGACCATTGCCCGCCGTGGCGTCGATCACCCGATCGCCCTCGGAAAGAAACCGCTGCAACAACAGATGCACCAGCTCGGTGGGTCGCGGGATCTGGTCAGGATTGGCCATGGGTCTTCAGGCTCTCAAGAAAGACGCCGAGGTCCAGCTCTGGTTCAGGCCGTGCCCCATCGAGCAGGCAAGCTGTTAGACGGCGCGCGATGCCCGGCGCGTAGAGCGAACCCTTTGACCCGAGCCCGTTGAAAAACCATTCCCCGTCGATCTCGCCGATCAGCGGTTCGCTCCGCCGCAGGATCGGCCGGATCCCGGCTTCGTGGCCGATGACCTGGAACTGCTCATCCATCAGGGAAACGGCGATCGCCTCCACCGCTGCACGCCCGGCCTCGGTGGGAAACTCATCGAGCTCATCCCATTCATAGGTCGCGCCAACTTTGAACACGCCTTCGCCGATCGGAATCAGCCAGCCACCATTGCCGATCCGGATCTGCGTTTCATCCCAGCCCTCCGCGCGAAGAGTGAGGATCTCGCCTTTCGCACAGCGGTGAGGGGCCGGACGACCGAACAGCAAGCCCGCCGCGCCCTCGCACCAGACCCGACGCGACGACGAAGCTGTTAGATCATCCATCTCTGCTTGGCGATACAGACCTTGCTCCGAAAAGAAGGCCCTGGAGGCATCGAGAAAGGCCTTCACATCGAGCCTTCCGCCGCCTCGAACCGCCACTGCGCCGACCCAGCGTTCGTCCGGCGGGGTCACCTCGCCGACCACCCACGGAGCGACGTCCTGTGCGGTGAGTTTGCCTCGGATCTTTTCCCAATTCTTCGGATCTGCGGCGAGTCGGAGCACCGGATGAGGATGCCAGAACGTCGTGCCGAGGCGGGCCTCCACGGATGCGTAGAATGCCATCGCTTCGGGCAGGAACTCTGCGATCCGCCAGCTCGGCTGGAAATTTTTCCCGGTGACCGGATTGATCATCCCCGCCGCCACGCGTGAGCTGCCGCCCTGCTCGCGATCGACGATTTCAAATGCCACGCCGCGATCCAACAGCTCCCAGGCCAGGCAGGTTCCCGCCAGGCCCTGGCCGATGATTTGAACGGGCGTGCTCACGGGAGGAGCGCAACAGACGGCGGCTTGAGCGTCGAGCCGGAAGGGACCCGGAGGTCGTGTTCAGGCCAGTGATTTGGCCACCCGGATGACTTCGTTCACAACCGATTCGAGCGATTTCTTCGCGCGGTCGTCGGTGAGATTTCCTTCGGCATCGAAGGCTTCATGGGCCTTGCCGAGTGCAAACTGCGTCGGCACGACCAGCACGCCGATGTTGCCCAGAATCGAGCGGACCGTGACCAGTCCGCGCATGCCGCCAAGTGCCCCCGGCGAGGCGGAAACGAGTCCGGCGACCTTGCCCTTGTAGGCGGCGAGCGGGGCCTCGTCACTGCTGCCCGCGCGGCTGACCCAGTCGATCAGGTTTTTCAGCAGCGGGGTGATCGAGGAGTTGTATTCCGGGCAGGCAAAGAGGATGGCATCGGCGGCGAGGAAGCGCTGCTTCAAGGCCACCACGGCAGCGGGCAGGCCTTCGCTTTCCTCCAGATCTCCGTCGTAAAGCGGAAGACGCAGGTCGTCCGGAGAAACCAGGTCGGTCTCGACATCATGGGCGGCGGCGAGTTTGGAAGCAGCGGCAGCGAGTTTGCCATTCAGCGATTCACGACGGGCGCTGCCGGAAATGAGGAGGAGTTTCATCGCGTGATCGATAGGGCCGGAGCGGCGAAAGAGCAAGACGATCGGCTCAGGGCGAACTTCAAGGCGGACGGGTTGTGGACACGAAAAAGCCGGCGGAGTTTCC
Organism: Verrucomicrobiaceae bacterium; assembly: GCA_027487355.1. GTDB lineage: Bacteria > Verrucomicrobiota > Verrucomicrobiia > Verrucomicrobiales > Akkermansiaceae > Luteolibacter. The sequence goes on along the minus strand of JAIYDT010000113.1, from coordinate 6,648 downwards.
TCCGCCGGCTTGGTGAATCAATCTGTCAGAACGATCAGTCCTGGCCGGGACGCCACTCTTCCGAGGCAGCGGTGGCGAGGTTGAAGGCCTGTTCGAGGCCGACCATCTCGGAGGACGGACGGAGCGACTCGAAGCTGGCGCTTTCCTTCTTCAGCTGGTCGTCGTTGTAGTTGACCGCCTTGATGGAGAGACCGATGCGGCGCTCGACCTTGTCGACCTTGATGACGCGGGCTTCGACTTCCTCGCCGACCTTGATGATGTCCTTGACCTTCTCCACGTGGTCCTCGCTGAGCTGCGAGATGTGGATGAGGCCGTCGATGTCACCGTCGAGGCTGACGAAGGCACCGAAGGATGCGATCTTGGCGACAGTGCCCTTGACGAGGTCGCCGACCTTGAAGCGGTCGTCGATGCGGCTCCATGGGTCGCCTTCGAGCTGCTTGACGCCGAGCGAAACGCGCTGGTTGGCCTTGTCGATGGATAGCACGATCGCTTCCAGTTCGTCGCCCTTCTTGAGGACTTCGGACGGGTGGTTGATCTTGCGGGTCCAGGACATGTCGGAGACGTGGATCATGCCGTCGATGCCTTCTTCCAGTTCCACGAACGCACCGTAAGCGGTGAGGTTGCGGACCGGTCCCTTGATGGTGGCACCCACCGGGTAACGGAGTTCGATTTCGTCCCACGGATTGGCGTCGAGTTGGCGGACACCGAGGGAGATCTTCTGCTCCTCGATGCTGATGCCGAGGACGACGGCGGAGATTTCCTGGCCGATCTCGAGAACGTCGGACGGACGGGTGATGCGCTTGACCCAGCTGAGCTCGGAAACGTGGACGAGGCCTTCGACGCCGCGCTCGATTTCGACGAACGCGCCGTAGGGAAGGAGCTTGGTCACGCGGCCCTTGACGTGCTGGCCGATCGGGAACTTGCGCTCGATGTCCTCCCATGGGTTGTCGGACATCTGCTTGAGGCCGAGGGAAACGCGCTCCTTGTCGCGGTCCACGTCGAGGATGATGACCTCAACGGACTGGGCGATGTGGAGGAGTTCGGAAGGATGGTTGATGCGGCCCCACGACATGTCGGTGATGTGGAGGAGTCCGTCCATGCCCTGAAGGTCGACGAAGGCACCGAAGTCGGTGATGTTCTTGACGGCACCGATGACCTTGTCCCCGACCTTGACGGTCTGGAGGAAGCGCTGGCGGAGTTCGGCGCGCTCGGCCTCGATGACCTCGCGGCGGGAAAGAACGATGTTCTTCCGCTCGTCGTTGACCTTGACGATCTTGAATTCGTAAACGTTGCCGACGTATTCGTTGAGGTCCTTCGGCGGGATGATGTCGACCTGGGAACCAGGAAGGAAAGCTTCGACGCCGACGTTGACGGTGAGGCCGCCCTTGACGACGGACTTGACCTTGCCGCGGACGAGGCCGCCGTCCTGGAAGACCTTGACGATCTTTTCCCAGTTCTGCTTGTGGGCGGCCTTCTCCTTGGAGAGGACGACCATGCCTTCATCATTCTCAAGCTTTTCGAGGAGAACTTCGATTTCGTCGCCGGGTTCGATTTCCTCATCCTCGAACTCGTTCGAGGGGATGGCGCCTTCGGACTTATAGCCGATGTCGACGAGGACGACCTGTGGGCGGATTTCAAGGATGGTGCCCTTGACGATGGTTCCTTCACGGAACTCACGGAACTTGGAGTCGATCAGATCGCTCAGTTCCTGATTGGTTGGAGCTGCGAGTGCACTGCTCATTTGGATGCGGGGTTGGTGGTTTGGTTAGTTGGTTTCGTTTTCCTTCCGACATTGCCCCGAGAAGGATTCTGACAGACACCGGGGCGCCAACCGTCTGCCAGAGAAAGAAAAACGGACGGCGACCCTAAGGATCGAAGGCCCCTTGGCAAGGCGAAAGTCCGGGGCAAAAAAATCGCTCCGGTGCTCAGGGGGCGGGCACCGAGGCCCGGATAAACCCCTTTCGCCCGGCGGGAATGTTCAGGGTGAGGGTGCCGGAGGCGTTGAGGGGGGTGATGCCTCCCGCCTGAGGGGTCCCTGCGAGGGGCACCCAGCTCACGGGGGTGTTTCCCGACCAGTATTCCCATTTCACCGGGGCGAGGAGTCCATTCGCAGGCAGTTGCAGGCGGACCTTGGAGGTGCTTGGGAGAAAGGTGACCGGCACTTGCCAGTTTCCGGTCCCGGCACGGAAGGCATACATCACCAGCAGCGGCTGGCCGGTGCGCGGATCGCGGTCGGTCAGCTCAAGAGGCCTGACACCGCGATTGGTCTGTGACCAGCTGACAAAGCCATCCCCGGGAAACACCGCCTCGCCGATGGCGCTGTAGCTCCCTTGCTGGCGGATGGAGTAGCTGACTGCTCCTGAAACGGTGGTTTGCGTGACGTCCTGGGTATGGGAAAGGGTGATCTTCCGGCGTTTCCACCAGGTGGTGGAACTCGGGGAAGCGATCGGTGTGGAGGTTGTCAGGGTGGAGGTCCCAACGCGCGCCACTGGTTCGGGAGTGAGGGCCAGATTGGTGATCGACTCGGACATCGTGCCGAAGAGCGGAGTGTAGCGGATGGTGATCGTGCCCTCGTTCATGTCGTAAAAGTGGCCGACGTTCGAAATGATCCCGCTTGCCACCGTCACCGCTCCTCCGGTGGTGTCTGTTCTGGGAACGCCCGCCACACCCGCAGTGATGACTCTTGCGGTGCCGTTGAAGCCGGCGTTGACCGTCGCATCGGTATTGGACTGTGTGATCCTTCCGCCGGTCATTCTGAACCTCTCGACCTTGTTGTCGGTTCCTGCCGTCAACCTTACGTCGGCCTGGATGCTGCCTCCAATCGTGCTGGCTGCAGCGGGGAAATTGGAAGAGAAGCCGATGGTGTAGGTCGTGTTGATCACCCCGCCCGGCTGGATGGTCAGCGTCACCGGAGTGGCCGGGCACAGCGATGCCATCAGCGCGGTGGCGGCCAGCCAGATGCGGACGGGAGCAAACGACATGGAGGGAACCATGCAGTTTTCACGGAAGCTGACAACCGTTTGATCCCAAGGTCTTTGAAGTTCCATTTCTTCCGTCGCGGGGCGATTCGCCAGACTCGCCCAGACGCATCCTCCGCCACCTTTTCCCGCTCCGAAACGATGCGCATGGAACGGCACCGATGGCTCGGGGAAGATTCCCTTTCACTCCGATCGCAAGACCTTCTGGCTGCTCGAAAAGGGTGCCAGGGAACCCGAAAAACTCTTCACGAAAAAACCGCCTGCGGAAAAAGCACGATTCTTGGCTAAAGCGATTGAGCCCCGAAGTATGAAGTCTCATGCGCACCCTTCTCCGGCTGGTTCTGGGACTCTCGATGTCACTCCCCTTCGCCGCGCGTGCCTCCCAGGCCACATTTTCCGAGGATGGGAAAACGCTGTGGGTGCTTTCCTTCGATCACAAGGCCTTGCTCGCCTTCGATGGCAAGGCGCCCGCTCCCGTGTCGTTTCCATTGCCCGTGCCGTTCGCGGGTGAATCGACCATGGACCTGATCTCCGATCACGACGGCCTGCTGATCACCGCAGCGGACAAGTTATGGAAATGGAATCCGCTGGCGGGCGGAACCGCGCCCGAGACCCTCGCGCCTCTGCCCCCGGATTTCTACAACTGCGGGCTGGGACGCGTGCCGGAGGGCCCGTTGGCCGGGGCGATTCTGATCAACGGCAGATCCGGCGACCCGCTACATCCGGAAACCCTTCATGCCCTGCTGCCTGGGGAGAAAAAGTTCCGCAGCATCAACACCCGATACATCCACCAAGTCACTGCCGCTCCCGCCTTCGCCCCAGGCAGGATGGTTCTCGGCGGTGATTATGATCTGTGGGAAGGGGGCTTCACGCCGATGGGCAACGGAGAGCGGTGGGGCTATCTTTGGGGCTACCGCACCGCGCCCGTGGCACAGATCGCAACCGATATCGGCAACGGCGAAGGCCAGGGAGTCCGAACCGTAGTCATCGCCGGAGGCACCCTCTGGGCCTTGATCGCCGGGCATCACAACGGGTGCTCCCTGCTCACCCTTCCAATCGGCAAAAAGTTCACCGCCGCTGATCCTGAAAGCACTCCTGGCGTTTCCCAAAGCTTGAAGATCAGCCGCGAAAAGCTTGCCCAGGTAAAAATCATGAATGTCAGCGACATGGTGGATCGGCACGGCTTCGAATTCATCGACTGCCTCTGCTCCTGGAATGGCGGCAACGGGGAATGGAAGGTTGCCTATCGCGCTGGTCATCGCGTCTTGTGGCAGGTTGCGAAGGGCCATGAAACTCCGAAGAAGATCGGAGTCGATCCCAGCGAAAACTAGCGCGAGGCTCCCCTTCCGGGCGGGAAAGCCAGCAGGTCGGCGAGGCGTTTTTCTCAATCTCCCCTTGATTCCCCCGGACTCTACCGGTATCAGCGGCCCCCCGCGCCATGCCGGATTCCACACGCACTCTCAAAATCGCCATCCCGAAAGGCAGCCTCGAAGGTCCGACCATCGAGCTTCTTTCAAAGGCTGGCTATGAGATCTACGTGTCCTCACGTGGCCTCCGTCCCGCCTCGAACGACCCCGAGCTCGACGTCTATCTGATCCGCGCCCAGGAAGTCGGTCGCTACATCGGCCAGGGCTTCATCGACTGCGGCATCACTGGTTACGACTGGGCCTACGAGAATGGCGTCGATCTCGTCGATCTCGGAGAACTTGCCTACTCCCGCGCCACTGCCCGGCCGACCAAGTGGGTGCTCGTCGTGCCCGAAGACTCGCCGATCCAGAAGCCGGAAGACCTAGAGGGCAAGCGCATCGCCACCGAAGGCGTCGGCATCACCCAGCGCTACCTCGACGAACGCGGCATCAAGGCCGAGGTCGAGTTTTCCTGGGGAGCCACCGAGGTGAAGGTCCCAGATCTCGTCGATGCCATCGTCGATATCACCGAGACCGGCTCCTCGATCAAGGCCAACCGCTTGCGCATTGTTGACACCCTTCTGACCTCCTTCCCGCACTTCTACGCCGGTCAGGCCGCTGCGGCCGATCCCTGGAAGCGGGAAAAAATGGACCAGATCGCCCTCCTGCTGAAAGCCGCCCTTGGCGCGCGTGGCAAGGTCGGCCTGAAGATGAATCTTCCGCAGTCACAGCTCGACGAGCTTCTGAAACTCCTTCCGTCCCTCCGTCGCCCCACCGTTTCGCAACTTGCGGAAGAAGGTTGGGTCGCCGTAGAGACCATCATTGACGAAACGATCGTGAGGGACATGATCCCCGCCCTCAAGCGCCTCGGCGCCGAAGGGATCATCGAGTATCCACTCAACAAGATCGTTCCCTGACCCCTTTCATCCGCATATCAACCCCCAACCAAGAAGGCCATGGGCTCCATCAAGAAACGCCGTAAGACCAAGATCAATAAGCACAAGCGCAAGAAGCGCATGAAGCAGAACCGCCACAAGAAGCGTCTCCGCTACAGGTCCTAGGATCTGCCTTCTTCCATCACTTTGCTTTTCACAACAAGGGATCCGGCCCCCCGGGTCCCTTGCTTTGTGTACTCGTGGCTGGAGCATCTCTGCTCCAGTCCGTCTGGGGAGCTTCCAGCTCCCAGTCTTCCTCTTCCTCTCGAGTTTCAAATTTCGGGCTTCGAATTTCGTCCTTTCTCCCCGTTGGAACTTGGCCCTTGGAACTTGGCACTTTAGGCTGCCCACCATGATGCGGCCCTTCGCCCTCCTGCTCCTCTCCCTTCCTGCCTTCGCCCAGGAAAGCCCGCGCCTGGAGTTCGCGCGGGGCCTGCTCGACCAGTCGCGCGGGAAAAAGGACTCGGCCGCGCAGCACTTCGAAGCCGCCCGCCTCGCCGATCCCACGGCCATGCCCCTCGTGGAGCGCGCTGCCCGCACGAAGCTCGCCGATGGCAATCTAGCCGGGGCCGTCACGCTCTATCGAGAACTCGCCAAGGCCCTGCCCGAGCGTCTCACCGCCCAACTCCTCTACGCCGATTTCCTCCGCGACGAAGGCGGTGGCGACGGCCTCGCGGAAAGAATGGCCGGTGAAACCCTTGAGAACGCCCTCCACCGTTTGCCCGGGAACCCGTCCATCCTCAGCCGCCTGTTCCGCAGCAGCGAGGCCCGATCCGATCGCAAACGCTCGCTCAGCCTCTTCGAGTCCCTCGTCGAAACCCCGCCGCTCGATCCCGCCGCCATGCTGATGGCCGCCGACTGGACCCGCGTGCTTTTCCCTGCGGACGACAATGCCGCACGCAATCGGCTCGATGCCTTGTTCAAATCCTCCGTCGAGGCTCATCCGCGCCATCAAGAACTCGCCCGCACGGCCTCCGAGCACTTCCGGAAAACCAAGCGACTCGATCAGGCCATCGCCATCCTCCAGGCCCACGCCACCGCCGCGCCTTCGGATCTGGAACTCCGCACCCGCCTCGGCATCCTCCAGCTTTCCGCCAACCAGACCGCCGCCGGAGAATCGACCCTGAAGGAGGTCATCGCCATCGACTCCCGCCGCGCCCTCGCCCACGAGTCCCTCGCCAAGCTCTATCGCCAGCAGCAAAAGCCCGAGCTCGCCCGGCCCCACGCCGACGCCGTCCTGAAAATCCGTGGCGGCGATCCGGCGGAGTTCATCACCCTCGCCGACGAATGGATCGCCGCCGATCAAGCGAAGCCCGCGCGGATTCTGTT
>JAIYDT010000533.1 GCA_027487355.1 Verrucomicrobiaceae bacterium | reverse complement strand
TGAGCCATGCCTGCCGTCGCCTCCATCCACTATGCCAGCCCACCTCCGGATTACTTCTGGAAATGGAGCCCCCAGCACACGGCCGCGGAATGGCATGATGGTCAGACGATCGCGCTCTGGATGGAGCTTGAGATCCTGCTCGGATTTCTGGAACAGGATGGCGGCCTCCCTCCGCTCGGAGCCGTGATGCTGCTGCTGGCCGCGTGTCGCGAGGACTGGCCGGTGAAGTCTCTCTGCCTGGAGGAATGGTTGACCGTTGTCAGCGGCGACCAAGGCGAGGTCGAGCGCTCAGCGCTGCTTGGCGGATTGTATGCCGCCCTGCGATCGGTTCATCGGCTTCCCAAGGACCTGCGCGCCTCGCTGCGAGCGAAGTTCCTGCTTGCCTCCGCCGTGTTTGAAAATCCGGTCTCGCGGCTGGCTCAGTCCGCGTCCGGAGCCATTCTCGACGACCTGCGAGTGGGCGGTCCCCGTGCGTTTGTCGGACTGGTGCCGGATCTTGACAGCAAGGCCCGCTTCCTTCGCGACTCAAAGGCAGTTCTAACAGGTCTGGCGGCGCACGACGAGCACACCTTGGAGGCCCGCCTCCGGACCGGTCTTGAGCAGACGGATCTCGTAGGCGCGGGCCTGCCCGACGAGATCCGACCGCTGGAAACAGGTCGGCTGCTGCTGGATGAGCTGGCCTCTCAGGGTGGGGAAGCTGCGGCCGCGGCGACGGTGGCGAAGCGCGCGATCGCGATGATCAATTTCCCCGGACGCTTCAACACACCGGACAACCTGCCGGTCGGCGGCATTTCCGACATCACCAACCGCGGCAGTCTGGACCGCCTGCTGCCAGGCGAACTCGTCTGGGATGACCTCGTGCTCGCCGCCCGTCTGGTTCATCAGGAGGCCCTCTACTTCCGCCGCGAGGTTCCCCCGGCGGATGTGCCGGTGCGGCTCGTGGTCGTGCTGGATCGCGGCCTGCGTTTGTGGGGGCACCTTCGTGTGCTGTCGCTCGGCGTGGCGCTGGGTTTGGTTCATCATCCCGCGTTGGTGCAGGACGGGACTCCTGATGCCTCTGCAGCCACGACGACAGGCACCGAAACGATCAATCTTCTAACACCTGAAGGAGTTCATGCCGCACTTGAGGCCCTGGTGCCAAGTGCCACGCCGATGGCCGCCTTGACCGAACTTCTGGAGACTGCCCGCATCCTCGAAGCTCCTGAGGATCTTGTGTTCATCACTGCCCGCGAGCACCTCAACGATCCACCTCAACGCGTCATTCTCGGCGAACTTGCTGCAGCGCTGGAAGCCCGGGGTGGGAGCCTGCGCGTCATCACCCTGGAGCGGGGGGGAGAACTGGAGATCCAGAGTTGGTCCACTGCAGGAAATCGCACCCTCTTCCGCGGCGTTTTCTCCACTGAGGAACTCATTCCGGCAAGGGGAAGTCGTTTTCCCGCGACCTTGCGCAGCGTCACTCCGGACCAGCCTGTTCGGGCCGCGCGTTTCCTTTTTCCGTTGGTGCCGCAGCGCCAGACCTTCCTTCGGAATCCGGCCACCGGGGGCGGCGTGGGCATCCTGAAGGACGGCCGCCTGATGCGCTGGCCCCGCCCGCGCTGGGGAGCGGAAGAGCTGGCGGAAGGGATTCCCGGTCGCGAGCGCTGGCTGGCTCGCGAAGAAGATGGCGGGCTCATCGTCATCGCTTCGGCGGATGCAGCGGGCGGTGCGGTCCGTGTGTTTCGGGTGGATGACAAAGGCCTTTCCAGGGTCAGCATCGAGAAGTCTACTCACGCCTTCCCACGCTTCGCCACGGTCGCGGGTGGAGCGGTGTTGGTGGGATACAATCATCAGATTGAGGCCTTTTCCCTTGAGACAGGACACCGCGTAGGCGAGCGGACCCTGAAGCGGTTTCCAAATAATCCCGTGCTGACATTCGATGGCGAAACCATCGGCGTTCATGAGTCTGAGGGACGAGAAGACTTCTTCACTCAGGAATGGAGCGACCCGCCTGACCGGCTTCCCGAGAATCCAGCGGACGCCTCCGTCAACACCGGCGTCTCAGCGGACCCAATCATCGCCTCCGTGGCCTTTGGAAAGCGGAAGGACAGCCTTGCCAGCCCGGCATCGACCCTCAGTCTTCGCCAGCCTCTGCTTCCCGGTATGTCCCTCCAGCACATTCCGAAATCGATCACCCTCGCCGACGGCGTGCTGCGGGTGAAGACCGAGTCGAAGCTCCTTCGATTCGACCTCGAAGACCTTTCCTGGATCGAGGAAAAGCCCGGGCGGGCGCTTGGCCCCTTGGTGGCCTTCACTCCCAAAGGCACCCAGTTCGACACCACCCTGGAGGCATCGTTCGGCCCCGCTTGGATGGCAACAGTCACCGATCGAGGCGTGCTTTCCCTCAAGCCTGTTGGGCCCTCAGGCAAATCCTGGCAGCTCCTGCTTTTCGAGCCATCCAGCAGCCTGCTTCATCCTGACTGGGGCCTGCTGAGCCACGAGCCGACCCTGCGGTGGCCAGGCTCCCCGGCACCCGCATCCCAAGCGATCGCCGCCTTTGAAACGTTCCTGAAATCCATTTGGAACGAATTCCGCTCCGCATGAATCCTGTCCCTCTCACCCTTGTTCCAGGAAAGCCTGCGGAGGCCAAAATCTCAGCCGGCTGGCTGGCATCATCCGATCCGTTGGAGTGGCTGCGCGAACTTTCTCATGCCCGAAAGCACGGGTGCCAGCTGGCAGCCTATCCAGTTGCGACCTCCCTCGCGGATCCCAGAGCACTTGGCGTGTTCCTGATCCCGAAAAATGGGAGCCCTGCTTTCCGGTCGCGTGTGATGCCGCTCACAGAGGCCTTGCCCGGCCTCCACGTCCCTCAGGATGCATGCCTCTCTGCGGCCCTGCTGCCGCATGAACGGGCTCACCTGTTTCCCTATCCGCTGAACTTTTTCCACCCCTCGCTCGGCGTTGTCGGCTTCGAGGCAAAGGACGAACTGCCTGCCTCACGCCTTCTCTCTCCGCGTCTGCGGCCAAGTGCCTCGTGGAGTTGGGCAGTTGCGGCGAAGGACGCATTTCCACCACTTGTTTCGATCGTGGTGTTGATGCCGGAGGACGGACCCGGGCAGATGCTGGAGGAGGCGGGGCGGGACATAGGCGACAAATCCGGTGCGTTTCCACCTGACGAAACCAGCCTCGGGCAGAAACTCGGGACGCTCGGCGGCGGCTTGATTGGAGGCGGTCTGATCGGGCTCGGCTGGTTCCTGTCGAAACTTCCCGGCTTCGGGCTTTTTCCGCTGTTTCGCATCCCGGTGCCAGGCAAGTCTGGAACGAGGGGCAACGGCAAAGGATCGGGACGCGCCCCGCTCGCCGATCTGCTTGAATGGGCGAGGAAGAACTGGGATCAGCTCCAGGCCAAGCGCGACAACGAGATCAATCGCCTGATGGATCTTCTGGAGAAAAATCCGGACGAAGGCCTCCGCTATGCCCTGCCTCTGACCGGCACTGAACAGTCCCGTGGCCAGGCACCTCCGTCCTGGAAGCTGGGACAACGAAATCTCGATTTCCGCAGCGGTGGGGGTCGTGCGGTGGACGGTTGGGATCTGGACGCCAACGCCCGCCTGACGCTCGAACGGAAATATCGGGAAGCAGCCCAGCGCGAGATCGCCCTCGGCCGTCATGAACGCGCTGCCTACATTTTCGGCAATCTTCTGGGAGACTGGAACTCCGCCGCCAAGGCCTTGACCGCGGCCGAACGCCATCATGACGCCGTCTCGATCTACCTCCACAAGCTGAACAACCGCCCCGCAGCCGCCAAGTGCCTCGAAGACGCAGGACTACTCGCGCAAGCGGCCGAGATCCATGTCTCGATCAAGCAATACGAGCAGGCCGGCGACCTCCACGCGCGGCTTGGCCAGGAGGGGGAAGCCCGCCGACTCTGGTTATTGGCCACCGAGCACCAGACCGACCCATTTGAGAAGGCCCGCATCTTTGAGGAGAAATTGGCGCAGCATGATCAGGCGCTGGCTTTGTTGGAGAAATGCTGGAAGGCCAATCATCACCCGAAGGTGGCGCTCGCCTCGATGTTTCGAATCCTCCGTGAACTGGACCGGCGGCCAGAGGCCCTCGACCTGTTGGGGCGCCTCTTCCGGGAGTCTCCTGCCTCGTTCTCCCTGTTCGAAAGGATCAGTCTCGCGATGGATGAATCGGAGCGACGTCCCAATGAATCCGACTTCCGCTTCTCGATGGAGGGCCTCGTTTACACCTCGATGGGAGAAGCCCTGGTGGCAAGGGATCGTGAAGCGACCGACCTGCTTTCCCTCCTGCCGAGGCTCGACCCTGGAGATCGATTGCTCGTTCGCGATGCAAAACGCTACACCATTCCCCGCGCCAGGATCGCGATCCCCAATCAGCAGAGGGAAAAGGCCACACTGCGCCCGATCAAGGTCGTCAAGATTCCGCTTCAGGCCCACTGGCAATCGGTCACGCCGTTGAAGGTCGGAGTCTCCGTCGCTGGACACGCCAATGGAAACATCGTCGCCGCCCAACTGCGTGAAAACGGCTGCCATGCCTCCCCCCTGATGAACTCCGACGTTCACGGGAGCATCTCGCTCGTCCGCCACCTGGGCGTCAGCTCGAACCGCAATCAAAGTCGCCTTTTTCACTTTCCCGGCACCGGCACCCTGCACCACCGCGCCTTGGATCGGGCGCGGACCCCCGCCGACGATGCACTTGGCGATCTTCGGAATATCCTCGCGATCGGGCGTTTCGGGGTGGCCGACGAATTCATTTTGCTCGAGCGCATTTCCACTGGCCTACTCGGCATCCACGTTTACTCCGAATCCGCCGTCCTTCGCCGCACCATTCCGATCGATCTGGCTCCGCCCTCGGTTGCAGGGCTCACCTGGTTCTGCGCCGGACGCCTCGGCCACCTCTGTTTCACCGCCGAGGGCTTCTTCACCTGGCGCCACCCCGATGGCCGCTTCGAGACCATTGCCATGGACGATCATCCTGCGGGTCTGCAGCTCTCACCGCTGGGCGATCTGCCGACGGTTCTGCTGCCCAGACGCCACGAAATTGTCGTCATCGAACCAGGAAAACCCGGCAAGCCCCTTGAGGCAGTCAATCTCCACAGCAGCCCGCCGGACTCCTCCCCGCCCGTCGCCTGTTTCACTCGCGATGGCTACATCGTCATCGGTCATGAGGGTGGCGGACAGGTCTTCGCCTCCAGTGACTACATGAGCCCCGTCCAAAACCTGCTTTTTCCTTCCGACGTCGGCGTTCCCGTGGATGCCTGTTCGTTCGGCCACAACGGATTCGTTTTCCTCACCTCCAACGGCCACTTGCTGGTTTTCGCGGACGCTTGATGGCTCGCTAAAAGGGTGGCGTGTGGCTGTGGCGTGCAACAATTCTCTCCAGACGGTCGCTTGACCCGTCCGAATCGGTTCCCTAGCGTCCGCCCGTCAACGCGATCCCATGAACATTCACGAATACCAGGCGAAAGAGCTTTTTGACCGATTCCAAGTCCCCAGCCCGAAAGGAAAGGTGGCTTCAACCCCGGAGGAAGCGGCCGCTGCGGCCCGTGAATTCGCCGGTGCCAAGCTCGTCATCAAGGCCCAGGTCCACGCCGGCGGTCGCGGCAAGGGCCACTTCAAGAACGGCTTCCAAGGTGGCGTCCACCTCATCGAGTCGCCCGAGCAGGCCTCCGAGTTCGCCGGAAAGATGCTCAACGAAACCCTCGTGACCATTCAAACAGGTGAAGCCGGCAAGCTGGTCAGCAAGGTCATGGTCGCCGAAGCGGTGGACATCACCCATGAGTACTACCTTGCCATCCTGATGGACCGCGGCACCTCCCGCCCGGTCATCGTCGCCTCCACCGAAGGCGGCATGAGCATCGAGGACGTGGCCCACAACACCCCGGAAAAAATCATCCGCCAGTTTGTCCACCCGCTCCTCGGTCTCCAGGCCTACGAGGTCCGGAAATTGACCGCTGCGCTCGGACTCACGGGCGACAACGCCAAGCAGTTCGCCAAGCTCCTCGGCAACCTCTACAAGCTCTTCATCTCCTGCGATTGTTCGATGCTGGAGATCAACCCGCTGGTCACCACGCCCGACGGTCGCGTGCTGGCCCTCGACGCCAAGTTCGGCTTCGACGACAACGCCCTTTACCGCCACCCGGACATCGTTGCCATGCGCGACACCTCGGAAGAGGATCCACGTGAGGTCGCCGCCTCCGAGTTCGGCCTCAACTACATCGGCCTCGATGGCAACATCGCCTGCCTCGTCAACGGAGCCGGCCTCGCCATGGCCACCATGGACATCATCAAGCACTACGGTGGTGATCCGGCCAACTTCCTTGACGTCGGGGGCGGTGCCTCGAAGGAGCAGGTCACCGCAGCGTTCAAGATCATCCTCGCCGACCCGAACGTGAAGGGCATCCTGATCAACATCTTCGGTGGCATCATGGACTGCAACATCATCGCGGAAGGCGTCATCGCCGCCGCGAAGGAAACCGGTCTTCCAATCCCGCTCGTCGTCCGCCTCGAGGGAAACAACGTCGAGATGGGCAAGGCCACCCTCGCCGCCTCCGGCCTCAACATCGTCGCCGCCGATACCATGGCGGACGGAGCCCAGAAGATCGTCGCCGCTGTCAGCTAAGCCTCTCTCTTTTCCGATCACCGATCACTGATCACCAACCACTTCTTCCCATGTCCATTCTCGTTGACGAAAACACCAAGCTCCTGGTTCAAGGCATCACCGGTTCCTTCGGTGCCCGCCACGCCAGCCTCTCCCTTGCCTACGGCACCAAGCTCGTCGCCGGCGTAACCCCCGGCAAGGGCGGCCAGAAGTTCGAGGACACCGTGCCGATCTTCGACACCGTCGAGCAGGCCGTCCGTGAAACCGGAGCCACCGCCTCCGCCATCTTCGTGCCACCTCCATTCGCGGCCGATGCCATTCTCGAAGCCTTCGATGCCGGCGTCGAACTCGTCGTCTGCATCACCGAAGGCATCCCGGTCATGGACATGATGCGCGTCAAGGAAGCCCTCCGTGGCTCCAGCTCGCGCCTCATCGGCCCGAACTGCCCCGGCCTCGTCACTCCCGGCCTCGGTGAAAAGTCCCACGGCGGCTGCCGCATCGGCATCGCCCCCGGCTACATCCACAAGCGCGGCAACGTCGGCGTCGTCTCGCGCTCCGGCACGCTCACCTACGAAGCCGTTTTCCAGCTCACGCAGCTCGGCTACGGCCAGAGCACCTGCGTCGGCATCGGTGGCGACCCGATCAACGGCACCAACCATCTTGAGGTCCTGGAAATGTTCAACAACGACCCGGAAACCGAAGCCATCATCATGATCGGCGAAATCGGTGGCTCGGCCGAAGTGGACGCTGCCCGCTGGGCGAAGGAGCACTGCAAGAAGCCGATCGCCGGTTTCATCGCCGGAGCCACCGCGCCTCCCGGACGCCGCATGGGCCACGCCGGAGCCATTGTCGGCGGTGAGGAAGACACCGCCCAGGCCAAGAAGCGCATCCTCGCCGAGTGCGGCATCGCCGTCGCCGAGACCCCGAGCGACATGGCCCGGACCCTCCTGGATCGCTGGGGCAAGTGAGCCTCCATTCCATCGACTGACTCTTCAACCAGGCGGGGCGAAAGCTCCGCCTGATTGCTTTTCGGGAACCGGCCCTCCAGAATCAGCCTTCGGATTTCTCCTCAGTGATGAGGAGCGGCGAGTTCTGGGAGCTGGAACCGCCAAAACCCGGCATCACGCGGCGGACGAGTTTTTTCAAGCCGGAGTCGGCAGCGTCGAGGTCGGCCTCGGCCTGACGGAGGGCCTTTTCCCAAGCCGGGGCGAAACCCGGGGCCTGCTCGCGCATCAGGCGGACGGCGGCCTCTGAGATCTGGAGCTGGCGTTGCTCGGCGCGGCCGGGCTTCTGCTGGAGGGCGGCGCTGTTGACGCGGAGGGTCTCGTTCTGTTTGCGCAGCTCGTCGAGTTCGGCCTGAAGCGTCTGATTGCCGCTGGCGTTGATCTTGAGCTGGGTGTTGAGATGGCTGGTCAGGTCGCGTTGCTCCGCTTCCAGTCGCTTGATTTCCTTGGCGAGCGCACGTCGGGCGGTGAAGCCGGATTTCCACAGGAAGCCGGCAACGAGCAGGCCGAGGAGCAGCCCCCAGACAAAGGGTTGCTGGAGGAGAGACTGAAGGGTTTCCATCGGATCAGGGCTTGGAGGGAGAGGCAGGCGGGACCTTCAACGGCGACGCCATCG
>JAIYDT010000539.1 GCA_027487355.1 Verrucomicrobiaceae bacterium | reverse complement strand
GTCAAGGCCAGGAAGACGTCGTGCATCGCGGTCTGCGAAGCGCGGCGGCGGAGCGACGTACTAGCATCGCAGTACATTCGGTCCTTGGTGACATCGACGTAAACGGCCGAGAGATCGGCGGTGCAGAACTGGTTGAGCGCATTGAAGACCTTGCGGAATTCATAGGCCTCGTAGGCCTTGCGACACTCGGTGACCACGGCGTTCAGGCGCTCCAGGATCCAGCGGTCGAGCAACGGCATGTCGGCGGGCGACACGCGGTCGGTCTCCGGGTTGAAGCCATCGAGGTTTCCAAGCAGGATGCGCAGGGTGTTGCGCAGGCGGCGATAGGGCTCGGCGACCTGTTTGAAGAGGTCTTCTCCGAATGGCACCTCATTCTGCCAGTCGACTGACGAGACCCAGAGGCGCACGATGTCGGCACCATACTTGTTATAGAAATGGGCGGCATCGATCGGCTTTCCAGCCTTCTCGGCCTCCGACTTCGAGAGCTTCTTCTTGTCCTTGTCGACCACGAAGCCGTGGGTCATCACGGTCTTGTAAGGAGCCACGCCGCGCCAGCCGACGCTGAGCATGAGCGAGCTCTGGAACCAGCCGCGATGCTGGTCGGTGGCTTCGAGGTAAAGATCGGCCGGAGCGTGGAGTTCGGGATGGGTTTCCAGCACGGCAACATGCGAGCAGCCGGAGTCGATCCACACGTCGAGCGTGTCGCGACACTTCTTCACACCTTCGGGCAGACCCAATAGCGCGGCGAGTTCGGCATCGGATTTTTCGAACCACAGATTCGTGCCTTCCTTTTCAACCAGATCGGCAACCTTGCGGGCGATCTCTGGCGAAAGGATGGCCTGGTTGTTTTCATCGAAAAACACCGGCAGCGGAACACCCCAGGTGCGCTGGCGCGAGATGCACCAGTCGGGACGGGCCTCGACGGTGCCGTAGATGCGATTACGGCCCCATGCGGGCAGCCATTCGACCTGGTCGATGGCGGTGAGAGCGTCGCCACGAAGGTCCTTGAGCGAGATGAAGAACTGTTCGACCGCGCGGAAGATGATCGGCGTCTTCGAACGCCAGCAGTGCGGATACTGGTGCTTGTAAACTTCGCGACCGAGCAGCGTGCCGTTTTCCGTGAGGATCTCGATGATGCGCTCGTTCGATTGGAAGACGTGCTGGCCGACGAGTTCCAGCAGGCCGACCTCGTCGGTGAACTTGCCATCGTCATCGACCGGCGAAAGCACGCCGAGCCCGTATTGCTGGCCGACCGAGTAGTCGTCCGCGCCGTGGCCCGGGGCGATGTGGACCGCGCCGGTGCCGGTGTCGGTGGTGACGAACTGGGCGAGGATGAGCTTCGAGGTGCGGTCGAGAAAGGGGTGCTGAGCTTCGAGGTTCTCGAACTCGCGGCCCTTCTTCTCCTCGATCATTTCCGCCAGCGCGAAGCCGCTCTTTTCGGTGAAGGTCTCAACCAGTTCGCGGACGATCACGAAGGTCTCAACGCGGTCGTTCTTCATGAATTTACCTACCACGTAGGTGAACTCCGGATGCAGGGCGATGCCAAGGTTGGCTGGCAGCGTCCAAGGGGTCGTCGTCCAGATCACCATGCTGGCGTCCTGGCCGATGAGCGGAAATTTCACGAACACCGCCGGGCTTTCCTTGTCCTTGTATTCGACCTCGGCCTCGGCGAGCGCGGTGTGGGCGCCGTAGGACCACTGGACCGGCTTCTTTGATTGGTAAACGGAGCCGCTTTCCACCAGCTTCGCGAAGACCCGGAGGATGTTCGCCTCGTAGCCGGGGGCCATGGTGAGATACGGATTGAACCAATCGCCGAAGACCCCGAGGCGTCGGAACGACCCACGCTGGACGTCGATCCAGCCTTTCGCGAACTCCGTGCAACGACGGCGGATTTCCCCCGGCTCCAGACCGGCGGCGGATTTCACGACCTTGAACTCGATCGGCAGGCCGTGGCAGTCCCAGCCGGGGATGAAGGGCGTTTCGAAGCCCGCCATGGTCTTCGATTTCACCACAAGATCCTTGAGCACCTTGTTGAGCGCGGTGCCCATGTGGACGTCGCCGTTCGCGAACGGAGGGCCGTCGTGCAGGATGAAATTCGGAGCCCCCTGCGCGCGGCGGCGGCCGAGGATCTTCTGATAAAGTCCGGACGCCTCCCACTTCTCAAGCCGCTTCGGCTCGTTCTCCACCAGATCCCCCCGCATCGGAAAGGTCGTCTGTGGCAGGGTGAGGGTGTCTTTGTAGTTCGGGGCGTCCGCGCTCATGGAAAGGGCGCGGACGCTAGCAACGGCATCGCTCCGGGTCAACCGCCCGTCGGCACTGTCCTCCTTGCCAAGTGCCACCACTCCCTGCAAACGTCGCACATGCGCCATTTGCTGCCCCTCGGCCTCTGCCTGTTTCTTGCAAGTTGTGCACTTCAGCAGGCCGTTCCACTGCCGCCGCTGCCCGCTTATCAGGTCCATCCGGCCCGCTACGCCGCGCTGAAGCCCGCGCAGTCGCATCTCAGAATCGACCTGACCACCCAGAAGGCCCAGCTCCTGAATCGCGACGATGAGGTGGTCATCGAGACCGATGTTTCCACCGGAAAGCCCGGCCACGAGACCCCGGAAGGCCGCTTCCGGATCATGGAGAAGATCGAGGAAAAACGTTCAAACCGCTACGGTCGCTACCGGGATTTGAAGACCGGTGCCGATCTCGGAGCCTCGGCCGATCACCTGGAACCCCCGAAAGGTGCCATTTACGAGGGATACCAAATGCCGTTCTGGATGCGCCTGACCGCCACCGGCATCGGCATCCATGTCGGCTACGTCGTCCCTCAGGCCACGCTCAGTTATGGCTGCGTGCGCGTGCCCAAGGACGTTCAGCCGCTCATCTTCGAAAAATGTCGGGTCGGCACCAAAGTCGAGGTCGTCCGCAGTCCCGCTCCTCCCATCCCACCTCCTGCTCCAGCTCCCGCCCGGCCAAACCCTCTTGCGGTCCTTTTCCGAACGCGTTGACATTCCTCCTCCCGCTTCTCACGTTCCCCTGCATGGACACGATGAAACTTCTCCTCGGGGCGACCGCCGCCCTTCTGCTGGGTGCCCTTGTGATGTCCTGGAACAACACCCAGAACGCGGTGGCCAATGCCCCCAAGGCCGAGATCGAACAACTCAAGGATGAACTCAAACAGATCCGCGCCGAACAGGACCGGATCGAGTCGGAAAAACGTTACCAGCAGGCGAGGGCCGCCACTCCTCCTCCCCCCGTCTATCAGCCCGCACTCGACCAGTCCGCCGAACTCAAGGCCCAGCTCGCCGAAAAGGAACGCCAACTGGCCGAGGTCCAGGCCGCCAAGGAAAAGGCCGAGCGTGATGCCAAGGTCTCCGATAGCGAGAACCTCCTGCTCAACCAACGCGATCTCGAGAAGGGCGACAACGAACTCCGCCGCGCCCGCCTCATTTCCCAAGCCCTTCTCGTCGGCAAGGTCACTCAATATGTCGTGAGCGCCGAGGTCGGCGACTACGCGACCATCCAGATCCTCATGCCCGAGCAGATTCAGAGCGGCACCATCCTTGCGATCCGTAAGAACAGCGGCATCCTCGGCCAGCTCAAGGTTTCCGAGGTCACTCCGGAAGGTGCCATCGCCAGCCCCATGCCCGGCTTCGGCAAATACACCCCTCAGCCCGGCGACGAACTCATCAATCCCCCTCCCTTCTGACTCTTGATTCGTCATTAGGAAATTCGTCATTAGTCATTTCTTCAGCATGTCCACCACCGTCGGTCTCATCTCGCTCGGCTGCGCCAAGAACCTCATCGACTCCGAAGTGATGATCGGTCACCTGGCCCAGGCCGGCATGACCCTCACGCCGGATCCCGAGCTGGCCGATGTCCTGATCGTCAATACCTGCTCGTTCATCGACATGGCGAAGCAGGAGTCGATCGACACCGTCTTCGGGGCCGTGAACGACCGCAGCGCCGATCCCGATCGCGCCCGGCAGAAAATCATCGTCGCCGGCTGCCTTTCCCAGCGCTTCGCCAAGGAACTCCCGGGCATCATGCCGGAAGTCGATGCCTTCATCGGACTCGACCAGATCACCAAGGTCGCGCCGATCATCGAGAACCTGTTAGGCAAGAAGAACGACTCCGAGGTCCAGAAAACCGAAGGCCCGTCCGCCACCGAGGATCCACGCGATTTTGTCACACTGAAGCCTCAGTATGTCCCGGACTACTCGACGCCGCGCATGCGCCTGACGCCGGACCATTTCGCCTACGTCAAGATCGCCGAGGGCTGCAACCACACCTGCACCTTCTGCATCATCCCGAAAATCCGCGGCCAGCATCGCTCCCGTACCCAGGACTCCGTCGTCCGCGAGGTCCAGGCGCTCGTCGCTTCCGGCGTCAAGGAAATCAACCTCATCTCCCAGGACACCACCTACTTCGGGATGGACCAGTGGGAAGGCAAGCGCCCGACCCCGAGCTCGCCCGTCGACTCCTCCCGCGGCGAATCGCTTTCCACCCTGCTCCGCGAGATCAACAAGATCGAAGGCGATTTCTGGGTCCGCCTGCTCTACACGCATCCGGCGCATTGGTCGGACGAGCTCATCCAGACCATCGCCGAGTGCGACAAGGTCGCGAAGTACGTCGATATTCCGCTGCAGCACATTTCCGACCGCATGCTCACCGCCATGAAGCGCGTGACCAGCGGCGACTACATCCGCGACCTGCTCCGCCGCATGCGCGCGGGCATTCCTGGCCTCGGCATTCGTACGACATTCATCGTAGGATTCCCCGGCGAGACAGAGGAGGACTTCACCGAATTGCTGGAGTTCATCCGTGAGTTCCGTTTCGAGCGCGCCGGTGTCTTTTCCTACTCCAAGGAAGAAGGCACCCGCGCCTACAAGATGGGTGGCCACATCCACCACAAGACCCGCAAGAGCCGCTGGTCGCGTGCCATGTCGGAGCTCCAGAGAATCGCGGCCGAGGTGAACCAGGAGCAGGTCGGCAAGCGCGTGAAAGTCCTCGTCGAGGAACCCGGCGTCGCCCGCACCGAATGGGACGCCCCGGAAATTGACGGCACCGTGAAGGTCGACGAGGCCATCCCGGTCGGCAGCTTCGCCGAAGTCACGATCCAGGATTGGCGCGGCTACGACCTTGTCGCAGCTCGCTGACCGTGGCGCACCTTTCAAGGGCCAAGGCAATTCTTTATCACGCGGCAAGGTGCTGATCAATTCCCCGGTCCTTGCCCAAACACTTGCGCCAGTCGCATTTTCATCTTCTCCGTGACACAGTTCACATGCCGCAGGTATTTGCCCCCGGCAGTAGTGATGTTAGAAGGGAACTCGAGCGTGGATTCTTTCCAGCACCACGTAGTTGGCCACCACTCGCCGCCACCCTCTCCTGTTGCTGACGGATTCCGATGGGGTGGAGGGGTTTCCCTTGGTGGATTTCTCATGATGCCCACTCCCGTAGGGCTTACATGTGAAGAAACCGCAAGATTTTCTGCAGTCTCAGCTTCCTTGGGCCGCACAGAGCAGTCGTCTTAGTTCCTGACGTTGAGCTGGGCCATTGGTTCCATGACTGTCCAAGAACCGGCTTTAGTGTCATCATCAAGAGTTGGCGATGCCAAGATCCTGGCAAAAAAAGAGCCCGACTCCCTGTTACGGGAGCCGGGCATATACCTGGCGACGACCTACTCTCACAGGACCTATCGTCCCACTACCATTGGCGCTGCAGCGTT
>JAIYDT010000065.1 GCA_027487355.1 Verrucomicrobiaceae bacterium | reverse complement strand
GGCTGGAAATGGCTCGAAGGAAAAGGCCGCGAGATCAATCCCGATGCCACGGGCGCACTCATCCTTTCCAAACAGAACGGCGACCCCCCGATCACCGTCGAACGGGTCCTCGGCCAGCTTGATGGCGTGCGTTTTCTCCACATTCAGGCGGACGTGAAATGGACCGACGTGAAACAATCCGGCGAGGTCCGCTGGGCCACCGCGCGCGGATTGATCTGCGGGAAACGACCCGACGGCACCAACACCTGGCCCAAGGACCACTGGCTCATCAACGCCTACGGCAGCAGCGACTGGCATCGCGAGGAAAGCGTCTTCGACCTCGTGCCCGACATTGGCGAGGCCCGCTTCGCCCTCCAGCACCTCGGCGAGCAGGGCACACTGGAAGTCCGGAGCGTGGAGATCCAGGTCGTCCGCCAGCGGAGCTGGTATGTGCCCTCCGCCGCCCTTCTAACAGGTCTGTGGGTCCTCTGGGCCGCCTGGACCCTCGCCCCCGCCCTGCCGCTGACTTTCCGACTGCGCCCGATCCGCAGCCTTCTCGGCGGCACGGCCGTGATCGCGGCCTCCTGGTTCCTCGTCTTTCCCCAGCCGCGCTTCTGCGCCCGACCCCTTGTTGGCGGCTTCGCACTCGGCCAGCCCATTCCAGCTCCAGTTCCCCAACCTCCCCCTGCCACAAAGCCGGTGCCACCCTCCCAGGCACCCACGCAACCGGTGACGCCCCCTCCGGTCGCTGCCCTGCCGACTCCTCCTGCGCCACCCTCCCAGTTACCACCCGCGTCGGCGGCCGTCGAGAAGCGCGAAGCCAGGGTCATGGAGCAGGAAATCCGCAAGCTCGACGAGCGCTTCAACTTCCTCCACCTCCTCGCCTTCGGGGCCTTCGGGCTGGCCTTGTTTTCCACCACCCACGTCCGCACCTGGCCGATGGCCGTCATCGTCGCGCTGGCCTCGGAAGCCCTGCCGAACTGGCAGCTCGAACAAGCCTGGGACCTCGGCGACCTCGGTGACCTGGGCTCGGATTTCGCCGGTCTCGCCCTCGCTGCCTTGGCCGTGACCCTCGTCAAACGACTCTGGCGGACGCGCGTTTCCCGATCGACCGATCCTGGAACATCCGCGTCACCAGCACCGCCGTGAACGCCCCAATCAAGCAGGCGAACATGTCCACCTGCGTGTCCCAAACGTCGCCCTGCGTCCCGAGAAAGGCCTCCGACGCCTGCTCGGAAATCAGCGCCGTCGCCCACTCGAAGAGCTCATAAACCGCGCTCACCGCCATGCAGAAGCAGACCGTGAGGAACTCCCGCCAGCCGCGCCGCGCGATGACCTGATTCCGGATCATCACCTCCCTGAACAGCACCGCCGGCACAAAGCCCTGCGCGAAATGCCCCAGCCGATCATAGTGGTTCCGAGAAAAATGGAAGACCTCCTTCGCCCAGTCCCCCGCCGGCACCAGGGCATAGGTGTAATGCCCGCCAACGATCAGCACGATCATGTGAAACACGATGCAGGACTGGGCAAAGTTCGAGAACACCCAGTCCTTCCGTCGCGCGATGAACAGCGCCACGAACCCGATGAACACCGGTGCCACCTCCAGCCACCACGTGATCCAGTCAAACGGCTTCCACGCCGACCAGAGCAGAACTGGCAGGACGCTCAGCACCACCGGATCCCATTTCCACGACCTCATCCGCAGAGTCTGCCAAGCCAACTGGGCAATACCACCTTCAATCCAATCCACCGGATCGGAAACGTTCATAGTCCCTCCATCAGGACGCTTCTTCCTCTTTACCCCACATGCGCTTCATCCAAAAGCCCAGGCTTGCCCGACTACGAACTGGCTTGGGTGAAGATCACCATCACACGGAACCCGATCGGGGGTTCTGTCCGATGGCGGGAAATGGATCATCGGAGAGCGACATCCTACCAGATGCGAATCCGCGAGGACCCCTTCTGTTCAAGGCATCAAATGGCGGACCACAAACATCCAAATTCGTCTCAATCCCGTTGATCTCCCATACTCGATCGAGAAGATCACATCGCGCAAAGCCGGATCCCTGAACTTCGATTCCAATGTTTTGAGAAACATCAGATCGCCTTCGTCACGGTTCCAGGCAATCCCACGCAACACGTGCCTGAATCGCACTTGATCCCCGCGTTCCAAGGATTTTTCAGTCACTCGATACAGACCCTCTCGCACCCGCTCATACTCAAACTGGAAGGCGGCCTCGATCGCGAGCATTGCCACCGACACATCGCCATCTTCCATTGTTTCCAAAATTCCTTCCATCACCTCCTCGCGAAACGGCTCCATGCAAAGGGATCTTCCGATTGCCAGGGCCGCACCCCGTTGCCTGTGATCGGCAGACTGGAGCATCTCCTTGTATGACGAGAATGCGGGTCCGGATGATTGCAAAACAAAGCCCTCCAAGCATTCCTCGAAATCCTCGCCTTGATATCCGCCTTCCCTCATCTCAACAATCACCATGGCCAGAAAGGAAATGAATTCCTCGCCCAACGATCTGAGAGCCACTCTGGCAACCAACGCCCTGGTGAAGCAATTCGTGTCCGAATGGAGGAACGACTTGATCGATCCAACATCGCTGGAATCAATCGTGGATTCGAGTTCATCGATCAGACACTTGACGTGATCGAAGTCAAATTCCTGCTCCGATTCCAACTCTGCTAGAATGTCTTTGATCTCCCTATGCATCTTGAGATGTTGAGAAATGGGTAGTTTGAATCGGGTAGGTTAAACTTAATGGGGCGAGTGTCGCATTTCAACAACTTGCTTGAGAGTCTGAAATGGCGCCGGTGCCGAAATTCCAGTGTTTGGCTTCCCAATGATAGGGGCGGAACTCACCTCGGAGCATCGTGGAGCCTTTTTCCATCGAGCGTGATCTCTTTCGTCACTTCGAGTCCGACCAAGGGGCTGCCGCTAGTCGCATCGGGCTGGGTGTGGCCTTCGGGATCGGTGAGCGTGTTGCCTTTCAACGCCACGCGGGTGCTGTGGCGCAGCTGGATGGCCTGGCGGGCGGTCCTGGCATCCGGCTTGGCGAGAACGGTGGCGCGGACGGGTGAGTGGATGACGTTGTTTTCAATGCGGGAGTCCTGGATGCCGATGAGGTTCATGGCCGGTCCGCCGCTGCGGGTGAAGGTGTTGCCGGTGATGATGAGGCGTTCGATGGGTGGGACTCCATCCTTGCCTTGGGCGTTGTGGGCGTGGGCGTCGATGGCGGAGCTGTGAGGTCGTGGGCCGACATCGAGGAAGGTGTTGTCCGTGAGGGTGATGTCGCTGGGGATGCCACCGACGAGTCCCATGCCGGTGTTGAGGCTGATGTTGCTGCCCATGCGGGTGAAGGTGCAGCCGCGAACGGTGCCAGGGCCGAACATGATGAGCAGGCGCTGGAAATTGTCCTCCCAACGGCAGTTCTGCACCACCCGGCCCGCGCATTCGTGGTCGAGCCACTCCGCCTGTGCCTCGGCAAATGGCGTGGCGTCTTGATCGAGGGTGACTTGGAAATCCTTGAGTGCAGTGAATTTCGCTTCGCCGAGAACCACCCCGGTCTTGCGATGGATGAATCGCAAGCGATCACCCGCAAGGGCGTTGTTGAGCGTGGGACGCAGTGAGGCATTTGTCTCAAGTGTGACTTGCTTCCCAGAGACCGCTTTCACCTTGCCCCAGATGCCGTGGAAATTCTGCAGATCGTCGGCGGTGTGGCGGATGGTGACGTTGTCCATCGTGGTGCCGTAGCGTGTGGAGCGGCAGAGATAGCCGTCCGCGCCTTTCCACTGGCTGGTGCCGGGCCGCGGGCCGAAGTAGCAGTCCTTCCAAAGATGCGCGCCATCGCCGCCGCTCTCGCTGGGGCCGCCTTTCGCGACATAAGCGCTCACCCCGTGCAGGGTGATGTTCGCCGAGTCATCGAGCACGATTGCTCCCGCAGTCGTGTAGAGGCAGGACAAGCCGTCGCCCACGCGCACCACGCCGAGGTCGCCATACGCGCGCTCCCAGTTCGGATCGTGAAGGCGCTCCATCAAATCGGGATCCCGCATCGTGATCCAGTAGCGCCCCTCGGCGGAGGGCGTGATCTCCTTGTAGCGAAGCTTGCGGATGCCGGCCTGCAAGTCGTAGAGCGGCACGCAGAAGCGACCGTCGCTCTTGAAGGGAAACAAGCGCTGCTCGTCACTGCCATTGAAGGTCGTGGGCACCACGATGCCGGGCGATGGCTGGATTTCAAAACGATTGCCCTCGCGGTCGATGCGGGTGATCCGGCCCTCGATGCAACCCCGCGTGCCACGATCAAGGATCGCACCGCGCAGCACGATGTTACGGCAGTTGCGAAAGCCCACGCAGCGGTGTCCCGGCGGCATCTGCTTGTCATCGAGGTCGAACCAGAACGTCGCGCCCGTGGCATCGATCACGAAGGGATGTTCGGCATCGCGCTGCAGGTTCTCAAACCCGAGCGGATAGATCGCCTTCGCCCCCTGCCAGCGCTCCTGCCCGAAGCGATAGTCCCCCGGTGGAATCCGCACGCTATCCGCGCCGCTCTCGAAGGCCTTCATCACCCTCGGCATCACGCCTTTTCCGCGCTCCCGCTGCACCTCCTTTTCCGCCTCGGTGAACTGCGGCCCGGCGGGCAGATCGAAGCTGAAGCGGTACTCCTCCGCCGGTGGTGACTTTGATTCAAGGATCACCCGCTGATGCGGCGAGAGGTGATCGCGGGCCTCGGCGGCGTGGAGTGTCGAAACAACAGCCCATAGCAGGGCGCTGAAGGTCGAAACGATGGTCCTCATGGTGAGTTGTCCTTTACGAGGATGTCTCCGCACTGCTTCAGCTGCACCGGCTGCGAGTCTTCCTGTGGCGAGGCTTTGCCGCTGAGCGCACGGGGCTTGCCGGAGTTTTTAAAAGTGTTGCCCGTGATGCTGCCGCCGGACACAAGGCTGAACTCGATGGCGCGTCGGCCGGAGTTGATGAAGCGGTTGCCTTGCACGGTGAGATCGCTCAGCAGCGGCGTGCTGGCGGCGTGGTTCAACGATTGAAATCCGGCCTCCAGCGCCACGCCATCGGGATGGATGGCGACATCTTCGAAGAAGTTGTCGAGAATGCGGATGCCGTGACAGATGCCGCCTTCGTTACGGGTGAAGAAATTGCTCGCCAGGACGATCCCGGAGCCGATGCGGGTGAAGCGGCAGTTGCGCAGGGTGCCACCGTGGCTGCCCTGAATGAGGAACCGCTGGTAGCAATCGCGGAAATCGCAGTCGCGGACTTCCCAACCGTTGTTTTGCCAGCGCGGATTTTCCGCCACGGCGTGGGCCAAAGGCGTGGCATCGCGGTCGAGTGTCAGCTCGGAATGCTTCGCCGACTCGACGACTGCGCTTCCCAGCGGTGCGCCGGTTTGCGCGTCGTAGAACTGCAGCCGATCACCGGGATGGGCGGGCATCTCGGAGTCGCGATGCAGCGTGATCGTGCGACCTGAGACCTTCTCGATGTAACCCCAGAGGCCGTTGAAATTGATCAGGTCATCGGTGGTGTGCAGCATGGTGCAGCCATCGAGCGTGCTGCCACGTTCCATGCCGCCGCTGAGGAAGCCATCGGAACCCTGCCAGTGGCAGGTGCCCGGACGCGGGCCGAAGTAGCAGTCCTTCCACAAGTGCCCGCCGCCACCACCGAACTCGCGCAGGCCGCCCTTCGTGATGTGATTGCGCACACCGATGAACTTCATGCCCGTGCAGTGGATCACGCCAATGGCAGTCGTCGTCGTGTGCAGCAGGCAAAGGCCGTCGCCGACCTGCAGCGTGCCCGCGTCGCCATACGCGCGAATCCATGCCGGATCACGATTCGTGCTCAGCAGCTCCGACTTTTCCGCGAGCTGCACCCAGTAGCGCCCCGACAGCGTGCCAGGCTCCACGCCGCGAAACGCCAGCCGCGCCGGACCACGAAGCTGCAAGGCATACAACGCGGCGCATAAGGTGCCGTCCGCATTGAGCGGAATGAGCCGTTCCTCTTGCTTGCCGTTGAAGCTCGTAGGGGTCAGCGTGCCCTTCGTCGCCTCGATCTCGATGCGATTGCCCGCTTCATCGAGCTGCGTGATGCGTCCCTCCATGCAGCCGCGCGGATCACGATCCAGCGTGGCTCCCTCCAGCGAGACCTGACTGCAATTCACAAACCCCAGCGCGAAGTGCGCGCTCGGTGCCTGATCCGGCGGCAGCTCAAACCAGAACGTCACGCCCTGCGCCACGATGCGAAACGGTTTCGCCGCCTCACGCTTCAGGCCCCGAAAATCCAGCGCATACACCGGCCCATCCTTGTCCCACGACCCACGCCCAAAGCGGTAATCGCCCGGCGGAATCGCCACCGACTCGTCGCCCGCATCGAAAGCCTTCCGCACCATCGGCACGACCTGCGCAGCCTTCTCTCGCTGCACTTGCTTTTCCGCCTCCGTGAACTGCGGCCCGGCGGGCAGATCAAAGTTGAACCGATACTCCGCTGCCAATGGCGGCGAGACTTGATCGCGAGCCTCCGCAGCGTGGAGCGGAGTCAGCGACAGAGCAGCGAGGGACAGAAGCGTGGATTTCATGAAAGGGGATGTGCTTTAACCACATCAGGGTTTGGTCTTTCAGATAGAGCCACTTTTCACCTCTTGAACTTCAGGACCTGCCCCTCTTCGATGGTCATCGTTTTGTCCACCCCATCGAGGGTGTAATCGACCTTCAATTGCTTCTCGATGCCGTCCGCCGGGTCACCAAAGTTTTCGGCAGTGGCATGAACGGGGAGCGATTCTTCGATCCAATCGGTCACCTTCTGCGTCACGTTGACCACGGCGTTGTTGGCGAAATCACCGAACACGGCGTTCTTGATCACGAGATGCGTGTTGGCCTCGCGTTTCACCGGTT
Source organism: Verrucomicrobiaceae bacterium (assembly GCA_027487355.1). Taxonomy (GTDB): domain Bacteria; phylum Verrucomicrobiota; class Verrucomicrobiia; order Verrucomicrobiales; family Akkermansiaceae; genus Luteolibacter. The sequence goes on along the minus strand of JAIYDT010000065.1, from coordinate 4,983 downwards.
TGAGGACCAGGAACGGGTTCCCGATCATCAGGATACCGGAGACGATGTCGCCCGGTTTGTGATCGCCCATGGCGTGTTCGATCTCGTGAGCTTGCTTGCAGGGCAGATAGGCCCTTCCGAGGTAATCCCCGGCGCGGAGGCGCTCGTAGATGAGGTTGTCGAAACCAACGCCACCGCTGCGGACCTGGCCGACGACGGCCTGCCCGAGATGCTTGCCGAAAACCCAGCTCAGACCGCAATTCGGACCGTTGTGGTCGTGTTCGGTCTTCGTCCAGTTTGCCGCGAAGCAGCCATGACTGATGGTGATGAGCGATCCTGTCTTCAGGTCGAAGATTTCCTGGGCCATGAGGTCCTCGTCGAACATCGCGTGCCCGGTTTCATCCGAATGCAGGGCCACACATGTGAGCGAGTAGCTGTGCTTCTTGAAGGCCTCCAGCGCCGCCTTGTGCGTGCATGACTTCCCCTCCAGGATCGTCACATCACCCGGCGCTGAAAAGCGGGTGCCACCCCGCCTTTTGAACCAATCCCCCGGACCCGCCCAATCCTCCGTGGGCTCCTCTGACCAGAAGAGGAGCGTGCGCGGTTCGGGGACCACTTTGCCCGTGTAGTAATCGTGGGTCTTGGCAAAGAACCGGCCCAGCGCAGGGAGGTCGTCGTCATTGGCCTTTTCGGTCGCGCGGAGGTTGGCGACCCAGACCTTGAGCTGAGGCTTGCCCTTGTAGGCCTCGTCCACGCCGTCCTTGTTCTTGTCCACGAACCGCAGATCGAAGTCCTCATAGTAGAGCGGATTCGGATTCGGATGCTCATGCATGAAGAAGAGGCGCATGGGCATCGCGCCGACGAGGATGACACCACTGATGCCCTCATGGACATGGAGGCCCTTGATGGCCGCCCGGACTTCTTCAGGAGTCTGCCAATCGCGGGCCACGACCTGCAGCTTCACCGGGAAACGCTGCTCCACATCGGCGATGTATATGCGCAGAGGCTCAGCGAGCGCTTTCAGCGTCGGCTCGCGCAGCAGGATCGCCACACGATCCGGCTCGGCGGCGGTCAGTGTCGAGGCGATGAGGAGATAGAGGAAAGTGAAGATGCTTTTCATTGGTTTTGTCTATTCCAGAGCTCCGGCGGCACCCACGGCCCAGACGCGAACTTTGGCGGCTGATCCTGCGGGCGCTTTGTTGCCTGCGAACCCAATTCGCACGCGGTGCTGGCCTGGGGGTAAATCTTCAGCGAGCGGCAGGCGATTGGGATTGTTTTTCAAAGGCTGCTCTTTGCCGCCGTCGATGGAGAAGCTGGCAAAGGGCTCGGAGTCCTTGTCGATGTCGTATCCCACGAAGAGCAGCTTGCCGGCGAAACCGAACTCGATGCTGCCATCGGCCGAAGCCGGGCTTTCCCACTTGGTGTGGTCCGCGTTTTGGGTCCAGGCGCTGTTTTGTATGGGCTTCAAGTCGGCGCCTTGCGCATAGCGACAGTTGGCGAAGAGGTCCGTGATCATCGGTGCGGGAAGATCTGGCTTCGCAATCGCGGTCGCCTCAGGTTTGGCATTCACGTCATTGAGCAGCGCGATCAACAGCTCGGAGGCGAGGATGTGTCCGGTGTCGTTCGGATGCACCACATCGGCATACATCACCTCCCACTGGGTGCGTCCGCTGCAAATCTCCGGCCACCACGCATCGCGAAAACTGACCATCGGCAGGTCATAATGACGGCCCAGCATGTGCTGCGTCTCCTGGGCGTTTTCGCCCTTCCGCTGCATGAAGAACAACTGCACCAGGGCTGGCTGCTGGGGCTCGCGAAGAATCTGCCTCAACACACCCTCGTAGCTTCCCCAGAACTTCGGCACCGGATGATTGTCATTCACCGCATACTCCACAAAGACGAGGTCCGGCTTCGCGCTCAGCACGTCGAGCTGCACCCGCATGGCACCGTAGAGCGAGTTGGTGCCGCCGATGCCTGCATTGACAAAGCGCACCTTGGCCTTGGGAAAGGTCTGCGTGAACCAATCCGCCACCCGCGCGATGTAGCGATTCTTCGGGTCCTTCGTCTGCAAGCCTCCTGCGGTGATCGATCCACCAATCGCCGCCACGCAAATCTCCTCGCCACGACGAGCCTTCGCCATCACCGCCGCCAATCGGCTCACATCTCCGTGGGAAACGATGCCTCGCTGCCTGATGGATGGCGTGGTCACAGGTGACTCCGCATGAACGACGGCAGTCTGTTGAAGCGGGATGAACGCGAGGAAAACCAACCAAAGGGGCGAGAGTTTCATCATGGGAGCAAGAGCATGGACGCAGGGAAAGTGAATCGTTGAAAGACCGATACGTTTCTTCGCTCGTAGCTTTTAACACCCCGCCGATGAAAATCCACGCTGTCAGCGCAGTGATCATCGCACTAGTCGCGATATTCCTGTGTTTGAGGATTTTGGATGGGGTGAAGGATTCCGTTCAAGAGGTGTCGAGGCAAGTTCTGCTGGGAATAGCTGAAAGACTTCACTCCTTGCAAACCCTGAACTCCCGGACGAGTCGCCAGAGAAGCCAGAACAGCAGGGCCGAGCGGGCGCTCCAGAGCAGGGTCCGCAGCCAGTTGCCGGCGATGAGTTCCCGGATCACCGGTTCGGAGCCGCCCTGCTCCAGACGTGCGTGCAGGGGCACCTGCCACAGCCAGGTCGTCGCCCACAGCGCCAGCACGAGGGCCGCCCCCAACCGCATCGGGAGCCGCAGCGGACCGCAGCGGCATTGCCAGAGCGCCGCAAGCGCCAGTCCCAGCTCGACCAGCATCAGCGGCGCCACCATCACGCTGATCCCTGTCGTGTGGGCTGCATGATAGGCAGGAAACTCCGCCGGTCCGACTCTCAGAAACTGCGGATAGGTCAACAGTTGGACCTGCCAGATCACCCCGGTCATGGCGGCCGCGACGAAGGCTTGAGCCAAGAGCAAGCGACCGACTCCGGGGGTAAACTTCCCGTCCGCCTCTGCGATTCCGATGGTTCCCATGCCGTCAATCCTAGACCAGAACGGTCAGCCAGGCCAGAGCCGGATTCAGACTTGCACGGGTTCCGCCCGGCAGGTGTCGATTTCTGGTGAAGGTCCATCGTGGAATTCACGGAGGTCTTCCTGACCCCTGAATCCTGACCCCTGGCAACTCATAATAAGAGTCACACCTTCCCAAGCCCTATCTGCATGGCGAGGGTTCATGAGACATGCTCGGTTTCCATTGGAACGCTCCACCGCAACGGACCCACCGAGTCGGATCAAATGTGTCGTTGTTTGGCCCAAGGGGAATGATGAAACCTGGACTCCCAAGCGTCGCAAGGGTCGGGGCACCGGGGGACTCGCAAATCGCATTGATGAATCTTTCAGTTGGGAAGTAGCACCCGAGCCACACTTGGGGGATTCCTCACCGAAATCGACCACCATGATCGAAACCCCAACCTCCCCCTTGCGCGGGGATGGATCGGTGCAATTTCTCTGACTTGACCTCCGCAATCGATACACCTGGATCTCTGGCTCCACTGTTTCATTTGAGAATAGAGGAACCTGAATCATGACAAGACCAACCAAGGACGATGTGGAGCGACTCAGCCGTGGCAAGCCGACCCGCGCGCGGATTGGCAACCGCCGGATCGGCCACCGGCTGACGCAGAAGGAGCGGTTGCTGTTAGAAGCCGCGAAGCGGCAGGGCTTTCTCAAGATTCCCGTCACCGGCATCCGCCCGAATGTGGTGAACGTCTATCGCCTCTGGTGCGCGGCCGAGGGGCGTGACTGCATCGTCAAGGGCGGGCCGGTGTCTGACGGCTAGCCTGAGGCTTGGGTGGCCTCAGGATCAGATCCTTTTGCGCCTTTTCAAAGCAAGGAGGGCGATGCCCACTCCCAGCAAGGTGGAGCTCCCAGTTTCAGGGACAGTCACGAGGTTGTTGTCCATCGTCACCGCGCCAGTGAGCGCCAGCGCCCTTCCCGTGAGGGTGGCTCCGGTGTTCAGGGTGATGGATTCCTGGGCGAGGATGGAACCCACGAATTCTGAGCCCACTCCCAATGTGGCTGAACTGCCGACCTGCCAGAAGACATTGGAGGCCTGGGCTCCGTTGGTCAGGTTCACGCTGCTGCCCACACCGGTGATCAGAGTGGTGCCGGCCTGGAAGATCCAGACGGCGTTCGAATCGCCGCCACCATCAAGTGTGAGGGTTCCGGTGAGGAAAAAGGAGCTCGAATTCTTGTAAACGCCGGTGGCGAGGGTGAGTCCGCTCAAATCCGAGATCGGGGGAAAGGTCACGAGGGGTGTCCGTGAGGCGGCATCGGTGTAAGCGGCACCGAGGTCGAGCTTGGCCGATTGGGTGACTGCATCGCCCGCGTGGTTGACTCCATTGAGGACGACATTCTCAAGTCCGGTGATCGAGGTGACAGCGAACGAACCAATGTCTCCGCGAATCAGTGTCGAGTTGACCGGGCCGGCCACGGTGATCCCCGCGCCGGCCAGCACCGCGAAACTCGATGCCTCTCCGAGGTCCAGCGCCAGCACGGATGCAGTCGTGTTCTGAGTGAGGAAGGCCGAGGCTGCGAGAAGGGACAAGCCGGTGGCGAGTCGCTTGTTGAGATTGGAGATGATAGGAGGTAGTTTGATTGGTTTCATGATCGGCGAGTTCTTGATGATGTTCGAGATGCTTCAGGAATTAAGGAATCGCATCTTTAACTCGAAGGTAGTCATCAGGAATCCTGGCCGCCATGGGGTATGCACCCCACCTCCCCCCGGAGGACCCCGGCCTGGTCGTGGGGGAAAGGGGAAAAAGGCTTTCGAGAATGACGGACTCCCGAAGACATCCTGAAGGGATGACTACGAGCGGAGAGTGCAAAAACTCCCCGCAAGCCACGGGGCTTGCGGGGAGACCATGGAACAACCGGGAGATGGATCAGCGTCTGCCGGGACGGGGCTGGAAGGTGACGCGCAGGGTCTTCTGACCAACGGTCGGCGTGGCGGTGCCGGTGCTTT
>JAIYDT010000202.1 GCA_027487355.1 Verrucomicrobiaceae bacterium | reverse complement strand
GCTGGCCATTGAATTCATCCAGATACTCCTTCATGACAAGGGCATTGATGAAGCGGCCGCTCTCGGCGGTGAGCGGCAGATCGTGCTTGGTCTTGAGCTGCTCGACGACGAGTCGGAGCATCATTTTTTCGGCGAAGGCGGGATTCGTCAGCAGCTGGGCGTTCTGGGAAATCCGGGCATCCGCCTCCTGCTTCAGGGCGGAGAGGGCCTCGTGGAGCTTCCGTTCGTTCGGCGTGGGATCGCCCTTCTCCAGGAGCCGCTTGTGGAGGCGGGCGTATTTGGCGTCGTTGGCATACTTCGCCCGCAGGAGTTGGTTTTTCCGCTCCAGCTCACGGGCCCGCGCGTGGATGTCCTTCAGGGCCGTGATGTTGGAAACCATTTCCTCCTGGGTGATCTCGCTGAGGTTCTTCTTCCGGAACAGGCGCTCCAGCTCCTCACGGAGGGAGATGAACTCGGGATCGCGCGGATCGAAGTTTCCACCCAGTCCCTCGCGAGTCCGACGAAGGACGTCCTTCAGCTCGTCGGCGATGACCATTTCCGCCTGGGAGACCTTCCGGAAGGTGAAGATGACGTCCTCGAGGGCGATGTTCAGGAGGTTGGAGTTGTCGTGGGCATTCTCGAGGGCCTCGCGCTGGTTAAGGAGGGCGAGGTGGTTGTTCGCCTCGGCGGAGAGTTGGGTGAGCTTCCGGAAGTCGAGCCTGTCGAGGAGATCGTATTGGCCTGAGGAGCGGATGAGGTTGTAGAGGCTGCGGGCGTCGTTGAGGGCCTTGATGATGTCCCGCATGTCCTCGCGCTTCTGGATGGCGGTGATCTGCTGCGAGAAGATTTCCGCGTTCCGGGTGTCGAAGTGGAACAGGGCGTCCTTGATGGCCTCGATCTCGGCGGCGATTTCCTCCTGGGATTTGAAGAGGTCGGAGTAGTGGACCAGCTCGTCTCCGAGTTCGGACTGAAGCTCGTCGAAGTAGGCCTTGTTGGTCTTGTCGAACTCGGTCTGGATGTCGGCGAAGTCCACGACGTAGCCGTAGCGGAAGCTCTTGTAGGTGCGGTTGACGCGGGTGAGGGCCTGCAGGAGGTTGTGGGCCTTGATGACGCGGCCGAGGTAGAGTTTTTTCAGCCGCCGGGCATCGAAGCCGGTGAGCAGCATGTTGTAGACGAAGAGGATGTCGATCTTCCCGGCCTTGAACTCATCGACCCACTGCTTCCTGTCGTCCTTGCTGCCGACATCGTGAAGAATCAAGGCATGGGACGTGACCGATCTGTCGAGGGTGGGCGTGAAGCGGAAGGGGACGATGTCTTCGGCGACCTTCAGATACTCGCCTGCATCCTCCTCGAGCCTGATCGGCTGGGGAGCATACTTCTGCTGGAAGATTTCCGCCATCATCCGGGCCTGCTCGGCTGAATCACAGACGACCATGGCCCCGATGCTGCCGTCGTTGTGGGTGAGCCGTGCTTTCCCGAAATCCGTGACGATGTAGTCGAGCATCGGTTCGACGAACTTCTCATGGGCGTAAAGGAGCTTGCGGTCGTGGCTGTTCTTGAGGACCTCGATTTCCTCAAGCGCCTTGGCGAGGTCCAGCTTGTAGCGGGTCTCGATTTCCTCGCGGATGAGGCGGAGGGTGTAGCCGTCGGCGATGGAGGCGTTGTAGTAGTATTTGTGGATGTAGTTTCCGAAGAGCGCCTTGGAGCTGGCGCTATCTCCGATGAGCGGTGTCCCCGTCAGGCCGATCTTGATGGCGTTGGAGTCGGACTCGTTGAGGTTGGCGAGGAAGCTGCCCTTGGGATTGTAGCTGCGGTGGACCTCATCGAGGAAATAGACGCGCTGGAGATTGATGGCGTAGTCGGCCGAGCGGACCACGTCCGGGTCATCCTGGAACTTCTGGATGTTGACGACGGTGATTTCGGGTCGCCCGGAATCGTTGTGGATCGCGCTGGTAGACTTGATGTCGCTGGCGAAGGCCTCGCGGGAGTTGATGGTGTGAACGACGAGCCCACGGCTGCGGAATTCACGGCGGGCCTGTTGAAGCAAATCAATGCGATCGACGATGAAATAGAACTTGGGAACGAGTCCGCGTGATCGGAACCAAGCGGTGAGGTGATGGACGTTGTAGTAAGCCAGCGCCGTTTTTCCGCTCCCCTGAGTGTGCCAGATGATGCCCTTGCGGACACCGTTTTCCAGAGCCCGGACGATCGCCTTGGTGGCGAAGATCTGGGGATAGCGCATGATGTGCTTCTCCAGGCTTTGTTCCTGCCTGACGTAGGCGAAGGCGAATCGAAGGAGAAAGGCGAACCGATCACGAGAGAACAGGGACGTGCTGAGCCGGTTGGTAGGGCTGTTGGGGTCCTTGTTGCTTGCGAACTCCGGTGAGTGCTTGATGCTCGAAAGGTTGTTGTCAGCCAGAACCAGCTCTTCGGTCTCCTGACACTCCGGCGAGAGCAAGCCTGAGAGCAATTGAGATTCCTCCTCACGGAAGTAGTTGAAGGAAAGGTCTTCGTAAGAGGGCGAGGCGTAAAATGCGCCCTGCAGCGGCTCCGGGGAGCTGCCGTCGTACTCCATGTTGTTGGAGAACACCATCAACTGGGTGATGTTGACGAAGCGCCGGAACTTCGGGTTTCGAAAGCGGGCGTTGATACGCTGCCGCTCCGCAAGAATGCCGTCCCGATTGTTCGGCTTTTTCACCTCAATGAAGGCGAGGGGCATTCCATTCAACAAAAGAGTGATGTCCGGACGGAACTCGTCGTCGCCATTCTTGTAGGTCAGTTCGGTGACGACGTTGAAGGTGTTTTGATCGAAGTCCGTGAAGTCGATCAGCTTGAGACCACTGGTGGCGGTCAGTCTTTCATGAAAGCTTTTGCCCAGGTCCTCATTTTCAAGGAGGAAAGAGACCTCCTGAAGCAAACGGTCGATGTCGGTTTCGGAGGCGTGGGAATTGATCTTCTGAACACTCGAACGGAAGAGGTCCGGAAAGATGTTGGTTGCCTCATTTCGCTGAAGATCTCCAAGGGAAAGGTAGGAGAACCCCAGCCTGGTGAGGTGGAGGATGGCTGGGATTTTTACCCGAGAATCTTCGGAAAACAGCATCTGATCAGACTGCGGATGTCATCCTCCTGACATCAGGAAGCTTATCAGTCGAACCAAACCGGGCGTTTAATTGCGGAACCTGGAGTTTTTCCCACTTAGGGAGCACTCTTCACGGCTTCGCCGTCATCAGCGCCTCGACCTGCTTCGTGATCGCGGCGGCGCTTTCAGTGGCTTGCTCGATGGGCTGGCCGGGCTTGCTGCCGGGACCGCCGGGTACGCCGGGGCGCTTGTGGCCGGTCTTGGTCATCCAGGTGTTGAAGCGCAGGTCCATGCGTTGATCGACCAGCTTGCGGATCTCCGCTCCATGGGCGGGAAACAGGGCCTCCGCTGAAGACACTCCATCGAGCTTCGCGCCGAGGGACTGGGTGAGGAGTTCTCGCGTCATGATCCAATGGCCCTCTCGGTTCGGGTGCACGCCATCCGGGGAAATCAGGAAGGTCGGGTTCTTCGCACGGCCTTCATCGAGGACCTTGCGCATCGGCCCATGGAAATCGACCACATCCCAGCGAGCGGTCCGCTTCGTCAGGAGCCACTCGGTGTAGCGGGTCAGGTTTTCATCGTGAAACTTGAGGCTCGCGTTGCCCTTGTCATCGCGGACCGGTGGCGTGCAGAGAATCACCCGTTTCACGCCGGACTTCAGGGCTTTCTCACGCAGGTGGGTGATCGCCTCGGAGAAGCGCTTCAGGCCCTCGTCATTCGAAGGAAGGCTGCTGCCGTCGTTCATGCCGAAGCAGACGACGAGCAGATCCGGCTTGGTGGCGGTCAGGGCACGATCCAGCCGCTCGCTGACCGTTGGCCGACCGAATCCATGGGCCTTGAGATGGCCCGCGTTCTCTTCGGCTGTTAGATCCGAGGCCGTTTCGCTGCCGAGTCCCAGATTGATCACTTCGCTCTTCAATCCGTTCGCCGCCAGCCAGCAATCGAAATCGGTCACGTAGTCGCCGGCCTGCGTGATGCTGTCGCCGAGAAACACGATGCGTTTCATTCCCGCCAGTTTGGCGGCTGCCGGAGCATCTGCTGCCTTCAAGGGCAGGATCGACATGAATAAAGGAAGAATGGAGCGGAGCAATGATGCGGGTTTCATGGGTTTGGCGAGGTCCGCCAGCAAAACGGAAACTCTGGCCGTGTTCTTCCATTTCAGGCGCAGGCGCTCCAATCACCGTCAGTCATTTGCCTTTTGCGGGATTGATCCAATTCAACCCATGAAAGCGACCAAATCCTTCGTCGGTGGTCACGAGAATCGCTCGATGCTCGACGGCGAGTGCTGCCAGCCAGGCGTCGTTCACATCATTCCCATGTAGTCCAAGTTCATGGATGAAATCCGCAAGGATCCCGGCATGACGTGGCCCAGCACTCAACCGTCTGGTTCCTGGATAGCTCCAGAGATCGTCTTTCCAGAATCCCAACACTTCGTCCATGGGCACCAGCCGGAGCTTTTGCAGCGTGGGAATTCGCAGGAGGGCGATCTCCACTGGTTCACAGAGACAAAGCGCATCGCCGTTTCCTGTCATCTCGATCATCCAATGCCGACATGAAGCATGGTCGGCGGACTCCCTTCGCAGGGCATGGATCAGGACATTTGCGTCCAACAGAAACAAGGACATCAGCGTGAGGGAAAAGTGATGCCGACCTTCGAGAGGTCCTGATCCTCCTGCTCCTCGGCAGCCAATTTGCGGATCTCCTCCCAAGTGGGCACGTCCTGCTGCTTGGATTCGTAAACGCGAAAGAGATGCGCGGCTGGCTTGGTCGTCAGCTTCTTCTCCAAACGCAGCCTCAGTCCCTCTTCAAGAAACCGGGTCAAGGTGACCCCTTCCCGCGCCGCCTCCGCCTTCGCCTCACGGTAAAGTCGATCATCAATGCGC
>JAIYDT010000105.1 GCA_027487355.1 Verrucomicrobiaceae bacterium | reverse complement strand
GCACTTCCCTTCATCCGCATCCACCAGTCGCGCCTCACCCGTGAGATGCTCAGCGGGGCGGAAGAGGCGCAGTATTCCGTCCTCACCAAGCACCTGCTGGCGGAGATGAAGGACATGGACGCCTACATCGCGATCCGTGGCGGCAGCAACATTGCCGAGAACTCCGATGTCCCGGCCGAGCGCATGAAGCTCGCCATGAAACACATGCGGCCGGTGCTCGACCATCGCGTGAAGAAGACCAAGTGGTGCGTCCTCCGCTGGCCCAGCGCCTCGATGGCACAACAGGCCGGCATGAGCACCGAGGCCTTCGAGGACTTTTACTTCAAGGTCTGCCTGCTCGACTACAAGGCGCTCGTCCCGGCGATGAATGCGTTGAAGAAGCTCATGGACAAGACCGACCAGGTCCACATCAAGGGCCCCGGTACCGACCTGCGTTTCTCGATCAAGGACATCCCGGCCCTCACCTCGGGCGGCAACTACAACGTCCCTGATGGCGAGGTCTTCACCTCACCGGTGCGCGATTCGGTCGAAGGAGTCATTCAATACAATGCTCCCACGATCTATCAGGGCATCCCCTTCGACTCCATCCGCCTCGAGTTTTCGAAGGGCAAGATCGTCAAGGCCGAAGCCGGCGCGAAGACCAAGGAGCTCAACAAGATCCTCGATAGCGACGAAGGCGCGCGCTACATCGGCGAGTTCGCCCTCGGCTTCCACCCGCACATCCTCGAGCCCATGCGCGACATCCTCTTCGACGAAAAGATCGCCGGTTCCTTCCATTTCACGCCCGGTCAGGCCTACGAAGATGCGGACAACGGCAACCGCTCACAGGTTCACTGGGACATGGTCTGCATCCAGCGCCCCGACTACGGCGGCGGCGAGATCTGGTTCGACGGCAAGCTCATCCGCAAGAACGGCAAGTTCCTGGTCAAGGCGTTGGAGAAGCTGAATGGCTGACGTTTCATTCGGCAGAGCGGCCAGGGGTCAGGATTCAGGGGACAGATGAAGACAGCTCATGAACTTCGTTTCCGAAGTTGCTTGCTGACCTCTGTGCTGGGTTGGAAACGAGAGAAAACCTGAGGGGCGAGAGCCGACCAATCCATCCACGAGCAACCGTCACGCCTCTTCCCTGAACACTGAAAACTGAACCCTAACAAACTCTCATCTCACCACCGGCAACCGAGCCGCACATGACTCGCAGGGCTTGCCGTTTTCGCCATCGACGGTCGCGATTTTCCCTCCGGCGTCCTGCATAAAGCAGCCGACGGTCGGGCAATGATCAAGGCCGAAGGTGTGGCCGAGTTCGTGGTTCACGACCTTCACCAAACGGGCCTGAAACACCTCGTCGCTGGCCTTTCCTGCGCGCAGTCGGAAAGTTGAGACGACGCAGGGTCGGCCTCCAAGAAGGCCGAGACCGAAGATTCCCCAGTCGTCGATCTCGCCCTTGGTCGCGGAAATGTCTCGCGCGGTGAGGCCGATGACCTTGGTGAACCTCTCCGGAGTTTCCGCCGCCAGTACGTCGACAAGCTTGTCGGCCTTGTAGCGATCACGGGGCTTATAATAGGCCACCTTCGGCAGGGGCTTTTCCGGCAGGACCTCCACTTCCACCGCATACAGGGCCAGAATCCCGGCTTTCACCCGGGCAAGGTCCACCGCCTTCACCGGACCAAGCGGCTGGATCGCCACGCTGGGCACAGCCACCGCTGGAGTGATCAAGGCAAGCAGGGTTAGGAACAGGGATTTCATGCTTCTTCAGTCAACACCCCGGCTCTTCTAGGTCAAGCCGCCACCATTGAGATGGAAAGAGTGACTCACGCGGCGGCGCGGAGAGCGCGTCGTTTTCTTCATTTCGAATTTCAGGTTTCGAATTTCGAATTTCCCCTCCCCCCTTTGGAACTTGGCCGTTGGCACTTGGAACTTCACCAGCCGCCTCCGTCATTGACGATCACTCCCTTCCCCGCCCACGCTCCGCGCATGAGCGACACCCCACTCGTCGGGATCATCATGGGCAGCACCTCGGACTGGCCCACCCTCGAACACGCCGCACGCACGCTGGAAACCTTCGGCATCGCGTGGGAGGCCGAGGTGGTCAGTGCGCATCGCACGCCCGAGAAGCTTTACTCGTATGCCACCGCCGCCCGCGGTCGGGGCTTGAAAACGATCATTGCTGGTGCAGGCGGGGCCGCCCACCTGCCCGGCATGACCGCCGCCATCACCGACCTGCCGGTGCTGGGCGTGCCGGTGGAATCGAAGACGCTGCGCGGGGTCGATTCGCTCCTTTCCATCGTCCAGATGCCCGCCGGGATCCCGACCGCCACCTTCGCCATCGGCAAGGCCGGGTCGATCAATGCCGCGCTGTTCGCCGTCGCCATGCTCGCCAACGAGTCGCCCGAGTTGCTGGAAAAACTCGCCGCCTTCCGTGCGAAGCAGACCTCCGACGTGCAGGCCGCTGAACTCCCGCCCCTTTCGTCGGACGCATGAGCTGCCATCCTCCGACCTTTGAAATCGGCAATCCGGATTTCACCCTCGGCATCCTCGGGGCCGGTCAACTCGGCCGGATGCTGGCCCTCGCCGCACGACGGATGAACGTCCGCACGGTGGTCTGGACCGGCGGCCTGGAGGCCCCGGCCGTCGAGCTGGCGAACCATGTCATTGACAAGCCCTTCGATGATCCGGAAGCGCGTCGTGAGTTCTGCGCCACCGCCACGCTGGCGACCGTCGAGTTTGAAAACATCCCGCGCGAGACACTCGATTCGGTCTCACGCTGCATGCAGCTCTTTCCCTCACCGGACGCCATCGCGATCTGCCAGAACCGCGAGCGGGAAAAGTCGTTTCTCCGCGAGCATGGCATTCCGTGCACCTGGTTCGCCGTGGTTTCCTCGGTGGAGGAGCTCGCCGCTGCGATGAAGGAGCTCAACGGTCCGGGCGTCCTGAAGACCGCCGCGTTCGGTTACGATGGCAAGGGCCAGGTGAAACTCGATGGCACGGAAGACCCTGTCGCGGTTTGGGCGGCCTTTGAGGCGGATCGCGCCGTGCTGGAGGGCTTCGTGCCCTTTGAAAAGGAGCTCTCGGTGATGGTTGCGCGCGGAAGCGACGGCACCATGGTCACCTACGATCCGGCCGAAAACCGGCATCGCCACCACATCCTCGATGTCTCCATCATCCCGGCGCGCGTCAGCGATGAGGTTTCGAAGCAGGCGCAGGAAATCGCGAAATCGGTCGCCGCCGCCCTCGACTACCGAGGCATCCTCGGCGTGGAGTTTTTCCTCCTCCCGAACGGAACGCTGCTCGTCAACGAGATGGCCCCGCGTCCGCACAACTCCGGCCATCACACGATCAATGCCTGCGCGACCAGCCAGTTCGAGCAACAGCTGCGCGCCGTCTGCGGCCTGCCGCTGGGCTCGACGCGACTGCTTTCTCCGGTGGTCATGCTGAATCTGTTAGGCGACATGTGGCCGGCCGAGACGATCCTGCCCGACTGGACTCCGATCTTTGAAGACGGTGAGACTTTCCTGCATCTCTATGGAAAGCGCCGCGCGATCGGTCGCCGGAAAATGGGTCACGTCAATGTCCTCGGAGCGACTGCGGAAGACTGCCTGAAGCGCGCGGAGGCCTTGAAGTCACTCCTTCTGGAACAGGCCAAGCGTTCGTAGTT
>JAIYDT010000350.1 GCA_027487355.1 Verrucomicrobiaceae bacterium | reverse complement strand
TTCGCCTGGCTTTATCCGAGATGGAATGCCATCCCCGTCGATCAGGACCGGCCGGACATGGCCAGTCTCAAGACGATCATCAAGCTGCTGAAGGCCGGCGAGCGCGTGCTGGTCTTTCCTGAAGGCGAACGCACCCTCGATGGTCAAATCGGTCAGTCCCAGCCGGGCATCGGCCTCGTCGCCGTGAAATCCGGAGCCGTGATCCAGCCCGTGCGCATCCGTGGCGCACGCGAGGCCTTGCCGCGTGGCTCCGGGCGTTTGCGCTTCGCACGCATTTCCGTGACCGTGGGCGACCCCATCCGCCTGACCCCCGAGGAACTCGCGGCGGCCCAGGGAAAGACCGGCTACCAGGAACTCGCCGACCGCATCAAGGCCGCCATCGAGGCGCTTTGAGGAAAGCCTCCGATCAACTCAGGCAGCCCGGGCAGTTCTGGGCGTAGTGGCCGGGAGAAATTTCCGCCAGATCCGGACGACGATCGGTCAGGCACAACGATGCGTCGCCTATGCGGTTCCGGGGACTGAAGGCACAGCCGACCGGCGGGCTGATCAAACTTGGGGGCAGTCCCGGGATGGTGTAGAGCGGCTCACCCTTCGGATGAGAGGCCGGGATCGATTTCAACAGGCTGCGGGTGTAGGCGTGGCGGGGATTTCGGAAAAGATCGTCCTTCTTGGCACTCTCCACGATCCGACCCGCATACATCACGTTGATGTGATCACACATCTCCGAAACCACCGCGAGGTCGTGGGTGATGAAGATGACCGCCGTTCCCAGCGACTTCTGGCGATCGCGGATGAGGTCCAGCACCTGCTTCTGGACCGTGACGTCGAGCGCCGTGGTCGGCTCGTCGCAGATCAATAGCTCAGGGCGGGTGATCAGCGCCATGGCGATCATGACGCGCTGCCGCATGCCGCCGGAAAACTCGTGCGGGTAGCTGTGGACCCGCTTCTCAGGCTCGTGGATGCCCACTTCCGCCAGCGCCTCGATCGCGCGATCGAGCGCCGCCTTTCCCGAAAGCCCCTCGTGGAGCTCCAGCGGCTCGGTGAGCTGGCTGCTGACCTTCATGAAGGGATTCAGCGAGGTCATCGGATCCTGGAAAATCATCGAAACCCGCTTGCCCCGGATCTTGCGCAGCTGCTTTTCCGAAGCGCTGAGAAGATCAATCCCGTCGAAATTGGCCGTGCCCGAATGGATGCGACCGGGAGGCTGGGGGATGAGCCCGAGCAACGAGTAGCAGGTCACCGATTTCCCCGAACCGGACTCGCCGACGATGCCGAGCGTCTGCCCGGCCTCGACGGAAAACGACACATCATCGACCGCGTGGACGATGCCGTTGCGGGTGTGGAAGCGGGTGGACAGGTTCTGGACGTTGAGGAGGGGCATGCGGAACGGCCAGATCCAACCACGAACGGCGCGAAATGGACACGAATTTCCTGCCAAAGCCCAGGAACGCGAGTTTCCAACCCGCATCTTCATTCGCCCCAACGCCGCCTACCCGCCAACTAGCCTCCCCCCACCTCAAATGCCTCAACCGTCCCATGTCGAATCCCCAATTCCATCGATCAGATCAGCCCCGTTCCTTTCCCTCAAAAGCCCACAGCCGGACGACCCAATATCCCCACGCCAATCCCCAAAATTCTTTGTCAAATCAAGGAATTCTGCAAAGATCTGACGAAGTAGGAAGCAGTCGATATCAAGACGTCTGATCCTACGAACAATGACGTTCGGTAGAAAACAATAGACCCGATCATGAAACGAAACATTCTTACACTTCTGACTGTCCTCAGTGGGTTAGTGGCCTTCAAGATCTGCAACGGAGCGGAGCCAAAAGAAGATACGACACGTGGCTGGGCGGAGATCAGCGTGGCCCACGTCCGCAACATTGAGGATGGAGTGTCGTTGGAACTTTTGGTGCAAGGCCCGATGAAGATTCCAGCGAATACTGTGAACATTCAGGGCAGCTTTCGGAAGTATCTAAGTCTCTCGATTGACGATAAAGAGCTAGGTTGGCTCGGTAGTACGCCATCCGCAGTGGCTCCCTCGGATGAAGAGGCGTTCGTGGAAATACCCGAGAACTGTCGGGTGTTGATCCTTATACCCATCAAGGCCCACGAGATATATTTGAAGGATCCGAAGCTTCAAGAGAAGATCATCACCGTGAAGCATTCGAGCTTCCCGAATACAACGGCCAAGTTCAAGATCTCTAAGGAGAATGCCGTCATACCCGTGGAGTGATTGGCGCCTCACCATGGAGGCAAAGGCGCACCAACAGGGACAACAAATAACCGAACACGATGCTCCATCCAACGGCGGGCAACGCTCCTGTTTGAGTTCGGGCTTCCATCCCCGCCGTGGATGAGCTAGGCGTTCTCCAAGAAACCATTATGAAAGCCAGCATGAAATGCTCCAATTGCGGTGCCGAGATGTCCAACCTCAACATGACCTGGGGGCGGAAGCAGATGTGGTTCATCATCCCAGCGATGTTGCTCGGATTTCTACCTTTGGTCAAAATGTCGTTTTTCAAGGGTGACGTCACAAAGGACTTGAAGATCAGCGAAATTCAGACACGAGTGTCAGGCCGATCACTTGAGATTGTGGGATTGATCACCAATTCCAGCAGTCGCGAGTGGTCCGGCATCACCGTGGAGGCCGAATTTTTCGATGCTTCGGGCAACTTCGTGGATGAGGCCAGCGAATACATGCGATCGGACATAGCAGGCAACTCGAAGGAGCACTTCAAGGTCGTGATTACGTCTCCTCCTGAGGCAGCTCTCAGTGGTGCCATCAAGCCATCAGTGAAGATTTCAGGAGGACATACCAGCCCGTTCTAAATAAGAAATAGAACATGTAGAGACATGCCATGACCCATCATCCGACCTGCTTTCATGATCTCATGTAGTTTCAATCTTAAGCCTGTCATCGACGCTTGCTTCAGCTGATGGGATTGCCTGCGCTTGGACATTCTACCAGAAAATAAAACACTTCGCACCCGCCTGGCTATCTCTCGCCTGCATCGCATTTGCGCAACCATCGGTGCATCTCGAAAAAATTGTTCGATGTCGCGAAGGCGTCTCAGTGCAGGCAATCGAGGTGGCGTTTCAACAAAAGCCATCAGTCCATGAGGGAGCAGTCCGCATTCCCCTTCGACGCGCGAATCGAACCATGTGATTGGAATCATCGAAGCTACAGACGAACG